>JAGASC010000281.1 GCA_017621905.1 Roseburia sp. | reverse complement strand
CGTTCGTGGTCAGGTTCTTGCAAAACCAGGTACTGTAAAATGCCATACCAAATTTACAGCACAGGTTTACGTATTAACAAAAGATGAGGGTGGACGTCATACTCCATTCTTCAACAACTATCGTCCTCAGTTCTACTTCAGAACAACAGACGTAACAGGTGTATGTAACTTACCAGCTGGTACAGAGATGTGTATGCCTGGCGATAACATCGAGATGACCATCGAACTGATTCATCCAGTAGCTATGGAGCAGGGTCTTACATTCGCTATCCGTGAAGGTGGACGTACTGTAGGTTCAGGCCGTGTTGCTACAATTATCGAGTAATCTTAATATTGATTGAAATTATGGGCTTTCCGAGAAATCGGGAAGCCCTTTTTCTGGGAGATAAGGCAGAAAAGCATATAAGGAAAAATAAAATTACTGGTATTTACTAAGCAGAAGTGCTAGAATGTACTCGTATTTTTTATACATATAGATAAATTCAGAAGGAGTGAGTAGTATGAATGGTTTACTAATTGTGTTAATCGGAATCGTCGTTTTAGGTGCTGGCTATGTGTTTTATGGACGCTGGCTCGCTAAAAAGTGGGGAATGGATCCAAAGGCAGAGACTCCGGCAGTGAAATATGAAGATGGAGAGGATTACGTACCATCCTCCAAATTCACTGTGTTTTCCCACCAGTTTTCGTCTATTGCGGGTGCAGCACCTGTAACAGGACCGATTTTAGCATCCGTATTTGGCTGGGTGCCAGTTTTACTGTGGCTGCTTATTGGTGGCCTATTTTTTGGAGCAGTCCAGGACTTTGGTGCATTATACGCATCTGTAAAGAATGAAGGAAAGTCCATGGGAATGATTATCGAAAAATATATCGGAAAAATGGGTAGAAAGTTATTTATGTTGTTTTGCTGGCTCTTTACATTATTGGTAATTGCTGCATTTACTGACATGGTAGCAGGTACCTTTAATGCATTTCCGGTAGAAGGATCATCAGAACCAGTATTTGCAAATGGTGCAGCAGCTTCGGTATCTATGTTATTTATTTTAGTGGCAGTTATTCTGGGAGTAATTCTGAAAAAAATGCCCGATATGAATGAAATCGTAAAAGGTGTCATTGCAATCGTGCTTATTGTAGTTATGTTTGCGGTAGGTATGAATTTTCCTATTTATGCTGACAAGAATGTATGGATATATATCGTTATGGCATATCTGTTCCTGGCAGCCGTGCTCCCGATGTGGTTGCTGATGCAGCCAAGAGATTACATGACGACGTATATGCTTCTTGGTATGATTATAGGAGCTGTGCTTGGTGTGGTAGTGGCACATCCTGTTATGAAGTTAAATGCATTTAATGGTTTCACGTTGGTTGCAGCAGATGGAAGTAAGTCTTATTTGTTTCCGACCTTGTTTGTAACGATTGCCTGTGGAGCAGTTTCCGGTTTCCATAGTCTGGTATCTTCAGGAACCTCTTCTAAGACAATCCGCAATGAAAAGGATATTCCAATGGTCGGATATGGCGCAATGATAATAGAAACCTTACTGGCTATCATTGCACTTGTTGTAGTGGGCGCTGTTGCTGTGAACGGAACAAAACCAGAAGGAACACCATTTTCCATCTTTTCTTCCGGTGTTGCAGGATTCTTAGAGATGCTGGGAGTACCGGTGGATATAGCTACAGTCTTTATGACCATGTGTGTATCTGCACTTGCATTGACTTCTCTGGATTCTGTTGCGAGAATCGGAAGAATGTCCTTTCAGGAATTGTTTTATAATGATACCACAGATCCGGAAAAGATGAGTGGTATCAGAAAAGTTTTAACCAATAAGTATTTTGCAACTATAATTACGCTGTTCTTTGGATGGCTGTTATGTCTGGGTGGATACAACAATGTATGGCCGTTATTTGGTTCTGCAAACCAGCTTCTTGCAGCACTGGTATTGATTACGCTGGCTGTATTTTTAAAAACCACAGGCCGCACTGGATGGACGTTGTACATACCAATGTTTACAATGCTTGTGGTTACCTTTACAGCATTGATTCAGAAAATTATTACTTTGGTAAAAAATGTGGCAAACGGAAATGCAAGCTTCCTGATAGACGGGTTACAGCTGATTATAGCGGTGTTTTTGATGGTTCTTGGCGTTCTGGTAGCAACAAGCTGTCTTCAAAAATTGTTTAAGAAAACGGAGCAAAAAGCACAGTAAAAAAGGCTGTCGTACTAACATAAAATCGCTTCCTGTCAAGCGGACAGATGAAAAAAATATCTCCAGCCATAGCGATATGGTTGGAGATATTTTTATATGCACCCTCCAGATGACAAGTTTTGCAATTTGACTTGTCACTTGGGAAGGGGGCGTATTACTTTGAGGAGATGGTTCCTTTTAAAATTGTGCATATTTCCGTTTCAGATACATCTATACTTCTAACATTCCCTGCCGCAAATTCCATGATTAGACACCGAATCCAGCCAATAATATACATCTTCTGCTTCCCAAACTTTTATCATCTGCTTCAGCTCCGGAGATTCCGGACAGATGAGCGCGAACAGATCAAGCGCATCAAGGAAGAGATCCGGTTCATAATGTAAGGTTTTCTGATTGTTATAGATTGCCCCGTAAATAATATCTGCTTCTACCAGATCCTGAAACATATGGCTTCCGTAACTCAGCTCAGGACGATAACCAGCCCGGTCATCGGAAACCTCACAGATAGCAGAAAAGTTTGAGATATTCCGGAAGGTAACAGGAACGCCCAGTTCCGGAGAGGAGGTTCCGATTCGTCCCGGTGCCATCAGCAGGAGATGTTTGCCGGTTCCCTTGTAGTGGCTGTTAATTCGGTCGATAGCCGTGGCAACGTCATATTTTCGATGATGTGGATATTCATAATAAAGTACCGGATCGATCTGTACAATCACATCAATCTTTCGTTTTACAGAGGATCCCATAGAAGAGTCCCGAATATCAAAAAACACATCATTCAGGTGTAATTTCTGCAGGTCAATGTTTTCTCCTTCGGCCCCAAGATAAAGGGGACGGCACTGGAGCAGATTCACCATAAAATCGCCATCCTGATCGATATTGACCGTATATTCAATATCGACCGGATTGCAGTACACCTGTTCCAATACCTTTAAAATTTTTTGCATTAGATCAGTAAATGTCCTTTTTTCTAAAAGAGACTGGCAGCTGATGAACCAGACCGGGTCGTATCTGCCCATCTCACGCAGCCTGCTTTCCGCTTCAAAATCGTGTTCCAGAACAATATTTTTATACCAAAGGGGAAGGCTTGGCAACAGAGCATCTAACGAAACTTCTGTCAGGGTATTCTGCGAGCAGTCCAGCACATCCACATACCGTTGAGAGAATTTATGCCGCTCAGCAGCGGTTGTTAGTACGGTTACAGTAGGGCGGTCCAGGTTTGCCAGGCGGGGATAATCTTCCTTTGTACGGTCTACGGCTTTGGTTCCCAGGCCCATGACAAGTCGCAGCATGCCGGCGGCCGGATCCATATCAGGATACCACTTATATGCACTATGGCTGTAACCCACGCCCGCAACACCGGGCATAAAGTATTTGTCGAAATAAGAACCGGACACTCTCTGTACCAGAATTGCCATCTGCTCGTCTTTTTTATCCAACCCACGCAGACGCCGATACTCCAGCGCGGAGTAATCCATGGTGCTGGCATACACGGTGCGAACAGCCTGTTCAAAAGCTTCCAGGCGCTCCTCAGGGCTGCCCTGGTTGACGCAGAATACGGATTCATACTTCCCGGCAAAAGCATTGCCAAACCCATCTTCCAGGAAACTGGAGGAGCGGACAATAAAGGGATTTTGCCCGAAATACTCCAATACATTCACGAACTGCTCCCGGATTTTCATTGGAAATACGCCGCGGAGCAGATGCTGACGTAGTTCTTCCGCGGAATCGAAATAGCCTTCCGGTGACCGCTGCTGAATCCGAAGATTCCAGTCTCCGTTGGATACAATATAGGTATAGAATACATCAGAACCGATATAAAAGGAGTCATGGGGTTCGTCATGTTCTGAAAATTCCGGTATCTCTGTTTCTGCAATTTTTCGCGCCAGCAGCATACCGCATGCTTTTCCGCCAATGGCACCGCTTCCGATGATACGGTCACGGAGCATAAAATAATCATCCGGTTTGAAGTACTTTTTTACCAGGGTTTTCAGCCGGTTATCTTTTGTCATGGTGCTTCGGATGATCTGATCTTCCGTATCTTCCCGGAATAGCCCCTGGGAATATTCCATTTTTGCCATGTCAAAAAAACGATCGTGGCTGTCGAAGTTTTGATTTTGATCCGTACTGGACAGCTTATGAGAAGTCTGATAATACCGGCTCATTGCCACACCGTCCTCCACGGTGGAAAAGCTTCCTGTATCTTTCTGGTAACTGTGGGGCAAAAACATCCGATCAGAATAACGGTTCCATACTTTTAAGGGATGGAGATACATATATTTTTCGTTGGAATATACGTTCAGCAGAAGCTGTGTCGTGTCCCGGATGCGCGCCACTGCATCAAAGGAATGCCTGCCTCGAAGCAGCGGAAAATAAGCTACGGTGTCCAGTTCGAACAGGTAGGGGCAGGTTACCCGGAAGAAGTTTCCCATCATCAAATCTGTATACCATACGGACTGCAATTCTGACAGACAGTCAAAGACATAAAATGCGTCTATCCCCTGCCGGGTAATTTCTTCATGGATTGCCACGGTAAAAGCCTCAAAGCCTTCGTCCGGGTTAAAGTGGCGCACTTTAATTCCACTTAAATCTTTTAGTAACGGTGCATGCTGTGCGAAACGAATGTAGATTACATTCCGACCGTCTGCCACTGCCTGTCGGGTAAAAGGTTCTGCGAAGAACCGAAATTCGTCCAACTCCGAAATTTGCCAGACTACATTATCTCCAAGCCGGATATAATCTAAAATTTCATCCATCTGTGGATATCCACTGCATATCTTATCAAACGCTGCCATATAATCGAACCTCCTGCTATAATATTTTATAAGCTATGGGCATAGCCAATCGGTTATGTCCATAATCTGTCTGAGTTTCGGAGAAACGCCTGGTTATAATAAAAAAAGACAGAACAATGAAGTTTGGAACATCATTGTTCTGTCTTATAAATTTACTATAGCATATCGGCTTGGAGAATGTAAAGTTATTTTCTGGAAAAAGCAGTATTCTGACAAGCCGGAGTGAACAGTAACAAGCCGGATTTCCCGGCAGCTTACGCTAATTTAATACGATGGAATTTACTGCTTCAATCAAATCCACCACATAGCTGCGGGAAACAAAAGATACGGATTGCCCATCTACAACTGCAAGACAATTTTCACCATCATAACGGTAGAAGGCAATATGAATTTCCGGATAATTCTCATTATTCAGGTAAACCGTCATGCTAATCTCTTCTTTTTGGGTCGCTTCTTCCTCAGTGAAGCTGTCAGCTTCCAATGCATTTATGGCACTCTTCAGTCCGGATATATTCAGTTCCTCATCCTCTGTATAATGCCAGGTTGTCGTACCATCCTCATCTTCTGTCGTGGTAAGGCTATAATCGGTATCCTCCAATGTAATATCAATCTGATAAATGTCATCAAAAGATGCTGTCAATACTTCTTTATGACGCAGATCATCATAAGCTACCGCTGTCAGATTGGTATAGTTCAGGGAGGTAATCTGATATACAATCTGGGAATCGCCAACCCTCGCGTAGGCGGTTACATTGTACTCAGCATCTTCATCCTCGCTTTCTAAAGCTTCTGCCAGTTCTTCCTGATTGCGTCCGATGTTTAGCACAAAAGTTTTCGTTATGAGTTCGCCATCCTCATTTTCAACAGGATAATCCACAGTCACGGTCAGATCCGGCGTATCGAGACCGAAGGCCTGTAATTCCTCCTCCGTGGCATTGTAGCTTACATAGTCAGTCAGGCTTAAGCTGTCGATGGTATCCAGGTAATCACCGACTGTGGAAGTGTCAAGAGGTTTATTGTCTGTGAAGTATACGTCATCGGCACAGTAGGTATTTGTGCTTTCTTCTTCATAAATAATTTCATAGTTCTCCGTACCTGCGAACTGGATTCCTGTGGCGTCAGACAGGTCTGGAATTTCGTCATGTTTGATCAAATCACTGATTTCCACTTCATAATTTTCCATGGGATCGTCAGTTACCAGGTAAACATTTCCGTCCCCAATGGAAACATAGCGTTTGGAATCCATGGTACTGTATGCGCCTAACTCAATTTCATAAATTTCTTCGCCGGCAGTGATAGAAATAGTACAGGTAGGCTCATCCAGGCCATATTGACTGTAATCCGTGACCTCCTCAATGATAAAGGAAACGCCGAATTCCTGAAACTGCTCCAGAAGAGCTGCAATCTTTTCATCATCTACAGGAAAGGCTTCATCGTCGTCATATAACCAGGTTTCATCCTTATGGAAAGACAGTGTAGTATCATCGTATTCCCAGGACAGTGCAGTGACAGAATCACTATCCAGCGTCAAAATGATTTTATCACTGTTTTTGATCAGCTCTTTTTCTTCTTCATGTCTGCTGATCGCAAAGGTTGCTATGCAGGCAACCACTAAAACACCAAGCAGTATATACAATCTTATAATTTTAGACTTGTTCATTCCGTTTTTTCCTCCTTATTACAATGACGCAGATACCCAGAACAACAAAGGTCAAGGGAAGAACACCAATCATGACGGTCTGCAGCATTGAGGATGTAGAACTGCTGATTGTCAGATAATTGTATCCGAGGGCTTTGCTTCTGATTGCGACTGCTTCGCTTTCACCAATCAGGGAGGATAACGCATTCATGGCAAAATCCAAATTTGCACCGGAGGAATATGCGTTATACAATTCCTCCAGGAAGGAGGAAGAGGAAATCCATACAATCTGTCCTCCGTTATTGTCCTCAATGGAAACTGCCGTTGAAAACGGTCCGTCTATGTCGCCTTCTTCCTTTTCGTAAGTGGTAAGTGCGTATCCGGCTATTTTGCTGAAAGCTTCCTCAGAGGTGGTCAGCAATTCTGTTACGGTACCCTGGCTGGTGCTTCCTACGGTTAAGCCATAGGCGATTGGCATGATCACATAATAATTTGATTCAATCAAGGAATCTGTAATGTTGTGGCTGTTGAGCTGCGGCAGCATGATGTAGGGCGACTGGAAAGTATAGTAACTGCGATTTCCTTCCACAACGATTCCTTCCGCAGCAGTCACACCATAGTCAGCAAGCAGACTGTATAGGTTTTCCAGTGTTCCATCTTCGATAGGGCCGGCGAAAACAAGCAGTTTTCCTCCGGCTGCAATGTAATCCGTAAGAAGATCCTTCTCCTCCGTTGAAATATCACTGGATGGAGCATAAATCAGAATACAGTCAGCATCCTCCGGAATTTCATCGACGTTAAGCAGGGAAAAGGAGGTAAGCTCCATATTTTCCTTCTCAATCTGTTCAGACAGAGCGCTGGGAAGTTCTGATTCGCCATGTCCCTCCAGAGTGTAAATCTGAGGCAGATCTTCGCTGACCACGTAATCAATGGCGGAGGTGATGGCACCTTCTCCATCAAAAGAATATACATAGGAGTAGGTGGTATAATCTACATCAGTGAGATAGATGTCACTGTAGCTGATATAGCGGTATTTTTCTCCGCATTCCACGATTAAGCTGTTATTTGTAACGGTTTCATCCGTATACTGGGAGGCAAATGTCGGATAGGTATCCGGATTTTTTTTGATCACTTTAATATGGTCAGATAAACTCTCATATTTTAGCAACAGATTTTCCACAACACTGTCTTCCTCGTCCGTCTGAACTACCCAGTAAATCGTGACATCCTTCTCTAAAGCGTTGACCACAACCTTTGTATTGCTGGTAATGGAATAGAGTTTGGATGAGCTGATATCCAGTTTCGTGAGTGTTTCCGGCAGCACGGAAGCCATGATATTTACAACAATCAGGATTGCCAACACAACCACGGTAATGGTAAGGGAGTAAGAACCGCCCTTTAAAGCAATCTGGTTTGTTGTATTCTGCTTTTCGCTTTTGGATTTAGATAATAACTGTTTCATCAGTTGTACCTCCTTTTTTCCAGAGACTGCACTGACAGGAATAAAAAGAAAATAATAACTGTCACATAAAATACAATCGAGGTAATATCAAACACGCCGTCTACAAAGTCATAAAACCGGTCAAACAAAGAAAGCTGCGACATAATTTTTGGCAGGAGTCCTTCAAACAGAGTGGAATCCAAACGATAGACGATAGCTGTAATCATGACTCCGGCAATTCCAATTCCAAATGCCAGATTGTCATTTTTGGTAAGTGTGTTTACCAAAAAGGCAAGGATTATCCATACGACGCACAGTGCCACAAGCGAGCCAAAAGCGGTAGAGGATACATACTCTGCCAGGGTTACACTGTAATAATTAAACAAAAGTACCGGAATGGCGATACCTGCTGCAAAGCCCTGATTTTCTGTCAGAGACGAAATGAAGGTGCCAATGGCGATCATTGCAGAGCCCATGATAAAAAAGGCGAGCAAAGAGCCGTAAGAAGTCAGCAGATATACCTCGCCAAATTGCGCAAAAATCAGCGGATATGTTGAAATAATGCACATGGGAATCAGGAAAATAATCAGAAGCGCCAGATATTTTCCGATGATGATCTGTGATGTTTTTAATGGTAAAGCGTATAAAAGCTGGTCTGTTTTCTGCTTCTTTTCTTCGGAAATGACACGCATCGTAAGCACCGGAACAATCACTACCATACCGATGCAGACAAAGGACAGTACCAATTCAAAGTTGGCTACGGCCGACTGGATATTATACAGCATAGCGCCAATGCCTACAAATACCAGTAAAAATGCGCAGAAAAGATAGGCTGTCAGGGAGTGAAAATAATTTCGTAATTCATGTTTCAATACAGCGATCAATTTTCGTGTACCTCACTTTCTCCAATATTACCTTTTGCAATATCTGCCTGCTTATCGGAACCAGGAATAACGTTTCCTTCTGTCAGTTCAATAAATACATCTTCCAGATTTGCTTTCTTAGAGGTCATTTCAAAAATAGCAAGCTGTCTGGCTGCAAAGGCAAAAAACAGCTCGCAGCAGATTTCCCGGGTCGCGCCTGCAGCTGTTTTGATATGTACGGCGACAGAACCATCCTCCTGGTCTGCGCAGTCCCAATCAGTAATGTGTTTCATGCTCTTTAAGATTTCTGTTACTTCCTCACTGCTTGCCTGTGCCATAAAGTGAATACCATTAGACTGCGTCAGCAGTGTTTCAAGATTTTCGGGGGTATCAAAAGCCACCAGTTTTCCTTTGGATATGATTAATACCTGTTCACAGATTGCCTGAACTTCTGACAAAATGTGGGAACTAAAAATAACGGTGTGCGTTTCCCCCAGTTTTTTGATCAGATCGCGAATTTCAATGATCTGAATCGGGTCAAGACCAACGGTAGGCTCATCTAAAATAATAACCTTTGGATTTCCCAGTAATGCCTGTGCAATGCCTACACGCTGCTTGTAGCCTTTGGACAACGCAGAAATAAGGCGGTTTTTCACATGGACGATACCTACCTGCTGAATCACCTCGTCAATCTGTCTGCGAAGTTCAGCACCTTTCAGTCCCTTTGCTTCTCCTACAAACTGAAGGTATTCCAAGGGAGTTTCATTCATGTAGAGTGGTGGCTGTTCCGGCAGATATCCGATCAGCTTTTTTGCCGTTTCCGGCTCTTCAAAAATGTCATGACCGCCAATGGTAATGTTACCCGCTGTTGCGGAAAGACAACCTGTCATGATATTCATTGTGGTAGATTTCCCGGCACCGTTTGGCCCAAGGAAACCATAGACGTGTCCTTCATCGATTTCAAAGGACAGGTCATTTACCGCCATGAAATTACCATAGCATTTCGTTAAATGCTCAACTTTTATCATAGCAATCCTCCTAAAATTGATACTTCGTAACTATTCAGTGCCTTCATAGCTACGATATTTACTTTTTGTTTCGATATTATAGAAGTTGTACTTGAAATGTACTTGAAAAAAATTGTGAAAAAAAAGAGAACGATATATCCGCTCATGGGAATACGTCGTTCTCTTATGGTTATTTCGCAACAGATCAGCTGTCTGAAGGGTTACTTGTTTCCTCTTCAGAAGTAACGGTACTTTCTTCACGAATTGTAACGGAAGTAATGACCGGCTGCTGTTCTGCGGCAATTGTGCCGTTACTATCAGTAGGTTCTGCTTCGGAACAGATGGCATCCACAATATCCATACCTTCTGTTACATACCCAAATACTGCATATTGCCCATCCAGATAAGTACTGTCTTTATGGACAATAAAAAACTGTGAGCTGGCACTGTCGTAGTCGCTGGAGCGCGCCATAGAAATAGCTCCCCTGGTGTGGGACAGGTCATTGTCATAGCCGTTATCGGAGAATTCGCCCACGATTGTTTCATCAGAACCTCCAGTACCATCACCGTTGGGGTCTCCGCCCTGCATCATGAAATCTTCTATAATACGGTGAAAGGTCAGACCATCATAAAAGCCGCTCTCTGCAAGAGCAACAAAATTTTCTACGGTAATCGGAGCTGCATCCTGGTCCAATTCGACAGTGATTGTTCCGTAATCTTCAATTTCAATATCGGCATAATATACGGATAGGGCAGAAATACCGGAGTCCTCAGTGACGTCCTGGCTGCTTTCCTCTGGTTCGCTGCTGTCGTCGACTTCTGTACTATCGATCAGCATTTCCGTATCGATATCGTCGGTGAAATGTTCTGTTGTTGTTTTTTTCCCATTATTGCTGATCGAAATTCCGGCAATGCAGATGATGGCAGCCAGTGCAGCAACTCCTATTGTATATAATACCGTTTGTTTTTTGCGCTTGGACTCGTATGGCTTAACAACCACATCAATGTGTTCCGTAATTTGTGTACGGTATGCGTCTGGCAGGACTGCAATTTCTTTATAGCGCAATATTTCATTCTCGAGGTTGATTGCTAATCCGGTGTTTTTTTCAATCTGTTCTAAGAGCCTTGAATTGTTTTGATGTTCTGCCTCCAGCGCCAGGTCTACAATTTGTGTCTTGTATCCTGTGATGGACGAAATCATTTTTTTATCAAAGCCTGCAACACGGTGAAGAGCAAAGATATAGCGGTTCAAATTTGGAAGAGAGCACAGAAGAGTCTCCAGCGCGGACGCATTAGCGGCCGGAGATACAGGTGTTATTCCCAAAACTAAAAAATTTTTATTGGATGGAATCGGCAGGGACTTCATGCCTTTCTTGATGAAGTTCTTGCGACATATGAGCGCTGCATTTTTTAGAAGAGCTTTGCGGAATTCTTCTTCCGATGGAAAGCAACCGTTAAGAAGGTAGCCCCATGTATTGCTGAATGCCTGTACAACGGCGGCATTTGCTGCATCTGTGTCACCGAGACAGGCATTACAGAAGGCTTTCGTTTCTTTCCAATACATTTCAAACAACTTTGTAAGGGCATCACCATAGCCCTTGACTGCTTTTTCAAATAGATTTTGCATGGTATCATCCTTTCTGAATCATTTAGTGTGTCTTTTTATGATGATACATATAGCATACCTTCTTGAAATGTACTTGAAAAAACAGTTACAAAAATCAATCTACAGTATGACCCGAAATAGGATCGATTTCTGATCCGGCGTGCTGACAGAGATTTTTCCTCCGTGGGATACTGCGATCGCCTGTGCAATTGAGAGACCAATCCCGTAGCCACCGGTATTTGTGGAGCGTGACTCATCCGGTCGATAGAAGCGGTCGAATAAATGATCGAGCTCCACGATACCATGCAGGTTGCAGGTATTGAAAAGTTCCATATATATTTTGTTGCGGCGCCCATATATGCTCAGGCGGATTTCGCCGTTTGTACTTGAATATTTCACGGCATTATCCAACAGGATCGATAACATCTGCTGGATTGCATTCCGGTCTCCGTAAAGGGAAAGATTATCGTCAATGCTCTGGGTATATGTTTTCCCGCATGCTTTTGCCATGGCAGCAAAGGGTTCTGTAATTTCCCAGGCAGCCTCGCTCAAGGAAAAAGTTGTTTTTTCGGGGAAGGGCATCTCCTCATCCAGTCTGGAGAGCATTACCAGTTCATTGACTAATTTGGTAAGTCTTGCCGTTTGGCGCTGGATATTATGAATCCACTCGTCATTTTCATATTCCATGGCGATGATATCCGCACTGGTGGCGATGGAAGTGATTGGTGTTTTCAGTTCATGGCTGGCATCTGTGATAAATCGTTTTTGGCGTTCTATGTTCTTTATAAACGGTTTGGTAGCCGGACGTGAGAAAATGAGCACCAGGACAAATACAGCCAACAGACTGAACAGCCCTATAAAAACAGAAACAAATAATAATGTTTGTTTGAATTGCAGGGAATCTGCAATATTCAAAAAAACCAGTGTCAGATCACCTGCGTTTTCTTTTACTATATAGCGGTAGTCTTTATAATATCCTTTGTTTCTTCTTTGATCTAAAACTGCTTTTGTATATGTTTCCGCGGTCGCTTTATCAATGGAGGAAATATAGTCATTGCCAAAAATTTTTATTTCTCCGCGATCATTGCAGTGTACAATAAAGAATCTGGTGGTAAATTCTGTTTCCGAACCTCCGGCCCAGGACATTTCATTAATAGGAGGATGGCTGAGCCCGGGCTGGGATGTAATCATCTGGTCATATTCTAAGATACCATTTATGATTTCATCCTGTGATACGGTCGTCTGATAATGATTTAGTATATTGATTCCGGTGATCAGGACAAACATGACTACACCAAAGGCGGTCATGGCGGCGATGATAAACCGGCGTTGCATTTTTTTCAGCATCTGATTTCCTCCAGAGAATATCCGGCTCCACGGACCGTTTTTAGTTCAATGTCAGCATGGATGGCCTTTAGTTTTTTTCGTAAGAAACTGATATAAGTCCAGACTACATCAATGTCTGTTTCTGTGTCAAGATCCCATATCTTACTCATCAGATGTTCCGTTGAAAATACAAAGTGAGGATGACGAAGAAATAGTTCCATCATCTGATATTCCTTATTGTTCAGCCGTACGGTACGGTCGCCGGAGCTTAATTCATAACAATTACAGTCCAGCTGTACATTACCAAATTGCAGTATGCTTTCATGATATCCGTTACTCCTGCGGGTAAGTGCTTTTACCCGTGCAACAAACTCTTTGGTCGCGAAGGGTTTGGGAAGGTAATCATCGGCACCACTTTCTAATCCGATGCATCGGTCTTCAATTTCAGCTTTTGCTGTAAGCATCATAACCGGCACGACGGACTTTTCGCTGCGTATTTGTGTCAGTACTTCTAAACCGTTTTTCATTGGCATCATGATATCCAATACTACAGCGTCATAATCTGAATTATGAAAATAGTCCAGAGCATCCTTGCCATTGTGGACAATATCAACGGAAAATTTGTTTTTTTCCAGTATGAATTTCAATCCTCTTGCAAGTTCAATCTCATCTTCTGCAATTAGTATTCGCATAGGTTTCCTCCTTAATTAGAAGTATAGGTTTATTATATCGCTGTATGTTGAAATGTACTTGAAATATCTGCTTCGTAACTGTTTATACCTTCATAGTTACTGATTCTTATTTTACACCAATATTCATTGGAGCCAAGGAAACGCAGATAGAATTCACAAAAAATTCGCAGATTTTTTCAAGCCCATTTGAGGAAATTTGATTATTCTGTCAGAGTGGATTTCACGTAAAATATGGAAAAGGAGACAAACTATCATGAAGAGAAAATTTAAAAAATTATTTATAATTGAAATCATGACGATAACATTAATTTTATCTATGACTGGCTGTGGAGAGAATACGACAGAAGGAAACAATACTGAGCAGCAAACGGAAGATGAACATACGGTAGAGGCCACTGAAAACCTGGATAGAACGGAAGATGAATATACAATAGAAGCCACTGAAAGCATGAATGGAACAGAAGATGAATTCGTTCAGGATGAAGGAAAAGACTGGTATCAGGGAAGAATTACAGCGATTGATGGTACAAGTATTACTATTGCGTTGGCAGAGAT
>JAGASC010000280.1 GCA_017621905.1 Roseburia sp. | reverse complement strand
GGGCAGACTGTGATATTGTGGGTGCTTTTAAGGAAGCATTGCAGGTTCCGGTAGGCTTTGACACGGATGTAAATGGTGCAATTCTGGGTGAAGTGACCTGGGGGGCCGCAAAAGGCTGTGAATCAGCGATTTATATTACCATCGGTACCGGTGTTGGCGTGGGTGTTTATTGTAATGGAAGTCTGCTTCATGGTCTGGTGCATCCGGAAGGCGGACATATGCTGCTTTCTAAGCATCCGAAAGACAGCTATAAAGGACGCTGCCCGTTCCATGCAAATTGTGTGGAAGGACTGGCAGCAGGGCCTGCGATTGAGGAGCGCTGGGGCAAAAAGGCATATGAACTCTCTGATTGTGCGGAAGTCTGGGAGTTTGAGGCTTACTATATTGCGCAGGCGATCACAAATTATATTGTTACATATTCTCCGGAAAAAATTATTCTCTGGGGCGGCGTGATGCATCAGGAGCATTTGTTCGACATGGTGCGGGCGCAGGTAAAGGAAATGTTAGGAGGATACGTACATCATCCTATGGTGGAGGAGCAGATTGAGGATTATATCATTCCTCCTGCACTGGGTGAAAATCCGGGAATTCTCGGAGCGATTCGTCTTGGTATGCTTGAGATGGACAGAAAATAAGAAAATCCGGGAAAGCTGTGAAATCTGGAAAAAGCGGAGAACGCCGGAAATGCCGGAATAACTGTAAGAAGTGCATGCATTGACCGGAAGAGAAGAAAAAGTGAGAATAAGGAGAACTTGCAGAGGGACTACAAGTTCTCCTTTATTTTTATACTTAAATCCATAAATACGAGTGTTTCCTCCGGCAGGTTCCCGGTGAGCAGATAATCCACCAGCAGTGTTAAGGAGCGGGCGCCCTGTTCGTCGGGCTGCTGACAGATGGTGGCGGAAATGACACCGCGGTTTAGCATTTCCTGCGTAGTGGGAACCGCATCAAAAGTAATGACCTTTGGAACCGATTGCAGCGAGGCATTTAAAATAGCCCGGCATCCGCCGTACACACCGGCTGCCGTAAAATAAAGCGCGGAGAGATCCGGGTGCTGCGCTAACAGGGAGGAAACACGTTCAAAGCTTTTATAATCATCGTCTTCGTTTTCAATAATGTCAATGATCTGAACATCAGAGGACCGGATATTGGAAACATTTCTGCTCGAATCGGAAGAATCCCCGGTATAGGCATAAAAGGAAGGGGGCAACTTGATGCTCAATCGATCTAAAAATCCTGCAATACGTTCCTCATGACAGAGAACATTGCGGGAACCTGTAATAATCCCCACCTTAATTTGCCCGTCCGTCATCAGTTGCAGCAGCCCGACCGCAGTCTGGCCGCATTTATAATAATCACTTCCCACATAGGCGATTCGTTTTGAGTCCGGGATGTCCGTGTTTACCGTGACACAGGGAATTCCGTTTTCCCAAAGTCCGTCAATCTTCTCCTGTACTTTTTTATCGTTGTAGGGAGAGAGAATCAATCCATGGATACCCTCTGCCACAAGCGCATCTATTGTTCTAAGCTGCCTGTCCAAATCGAAAGGAATACGTTTCTCTACGATGGAGCACCCGTAAATAGACAGCTCCTCTAATTTTCTCCGAAGCCCGTCCATCACTTCGTCAAAGAAAGGATTGTCCGCGCCGAAAAGCAGTACGCCGATTTTTATTTTTTTCTTCTGGGCGGCCAGGGCGATGCCGGCTTTGTTGGGTTCGTAATGCAGTAGTTTTGCAATTTCAAGAACCTTTTTTTCGGTTTCTGCATTTACAATGCCGCGGTGATTTAAGACCCGGTCCACAGTGCCCCGGGAAACACCGGCAAGATCAGCGATTTCTTTCATAGTTGCCATGGAAAAATTCCTCTTTTCATTTCGGTACGTGTATATTCTGCTCAAAGTATAATATAAATCTGAAAAAAAGTCAATTGCGTGCATGTGCACGGACAGAATAAACGCATTAAGTAAAGAGAAAAGTAAAAACAAACAAAAAGAGAAAGTGAAAACTGGTAAAAAAACATATTGCAGAATTTAGAATCACGGTGTAAGATATAATAAACGTGCACGTGCACGCAAATAAATCATGAGATGATCAGGATGATTCCATGAATAAGGTAGCGAAGGGGCGTAACAGAAGCACCAGAAAGGGGAGATGACGATGCTGTACATAGGAATTGATTTGGGAACCTCCGCAGTAAAGCTGTTGTTGATGGAGGGAGACGGAACCATAAGAAATATTGTGACAAGGGAATACCCGCTGTATTTTCCGAAGCCGGGCTGGTCCGAGCAAAAGCCGGAGGACTGGTATGAGGAAACCATGCAGGGCTTAAAGGAATTGCTGGAGGGATTTGACCGGGAGCAGGTGGCGGGCATCAGCTTCGGCGGGCAGATGCACGGTCTGGTCATTCTGGATGAAAAGGATGAGGTGATTCGCCCGGCTATTTTATGGAATGACGGACGAACCACAGAGGAATGCGACTATCTGAATCAGGTCATCGGAAAAGAGAAACTCTCGGCATATACAGCGAACATTGCCTTTGCCGGATTCACGGCACCGAAGATTTTGTGGGTGCGGGATAAGGAACCGGAAAATTTTGCACGCATTCGTAAAATTATGCTTCCCAAGGATTATCTGGCCTATAAACTGACCGGAGTGCATTGCACGGACGTTTCCGATGCATCGGGCATGCTGCTGCTTGATGTAAAGAATCGCTGCTGGTCGAAAGAGATGTGCGAAATCTGCCATATTTCAGAGGAAATGCTGCCGCAGGTCTTTGAAAGCTATGAGTGCGTTGGCAGGTTACTGCCGGAGATTGCAGCGGAGCTTGGGCTTTCAGAAGGTGTGAAGGTGGCAGCGGGAGCCGGAGACAATGCTTCGGCGGCTGTGGCAACAGGAACCGTCGGGGATGGAAGCTGCAATATTTCATTGGGAACCAGCGGGACGATTTTTATTTCCTCAGACAAATTTGGCGTGGATCAGAATAATGCGCTCCATTCCTTCTGCGACGCCAACGGAGCATATCATCTGATGGGATGTATGCTTTCTGCGGCTTCCTGCAACAAATGGTGGATGGATGAGATCATCGGCACCAGGGATTATGGAAAAGAGCAGGCAGATATCACAAAGCTGGGGGAGAATCATGTATATTATCTTCCTTATCTGATGGGAGAGCGTTCACCGCACAATAATCCCCATGCCAGGGCGACCTTTATCGGTATGACCATGGACACTGCCAGGGCAGATATGACCCAGGCCGTGTTAGAGGGTGTGGCATTTGCACTGCGGGATTCTCTGGAGGTAGCAAAGTCGCTGGGAATTCAGATTGAACGCACCAAAATCTGCGGCGGCGGTGCAAAGAGCCCTCTGTGGAAAAAGATCATTGCAAATGTATTGAACGTTTCCGTGGATGTGCCGGAGACGGAGGAAGGTCCTTCCTTGGGCGGTGCCATGCTGGCAGCAGTGGCCTGCGGAGAATATGAGAGCGTGGAGGCAGCTGCGGCGCAGATTGTCCGTGTGAAAGATACGGTGGAGCCGGAACCGGAACTGGCGGCAAAATATGAGGCGCGTTATGCGCAGTTTAAGCAGATTTATCCGGTATGTAAAGATTTATTTGAAGCGCTGCTGTGAGATCAGGCGGATATGTAAATTGTAAAAAGCAGCGGGCAAGGATGATGCGTATTATGGGGAAATGATTCGTGCAAAATCGGATGAAATGATATTATCTGGAAAGAGAGGAAGAAAAGATGCAGATTTATGAAGTAACAGACCCATGTTTTCGTAAATACGGTAAAGTAATCAAAAACATTGATTTTTCGTCGCTGGTGGAGAAATTGAAAAAAACTCCGGTGACGGAGAATG
>JAGASC010000279.1 GCA_017621905.1 Roseburia sp. | reverse complement strand
CATGTTTGTTTCCTCCTGATTTCTTATATGAATTTTAGCATCTGTTGTTTATATGCTTCTTATTCTATGCCTTGGTGTAAAATTCGTCAACATTCTCAAACATAATTTGTAGTTTATCTATTTTCTTTTCGGTATGATAATGTCTTCTTTTCTCATACATCATTACAAAAATTAATGCCTCCTAGAAAAGTAATCCAACAATATCTCCTTAATATGGTTATACCGTCTCGCATAAGAATTCTCCACCCGTATCAACTGAAGCTCATGCGCCCGGCAAATTGCATTTTTCTTCCGGTCGCGCTCCCTTACCACCTCATCCTCAAAATGCTCCTTTCCATCCAGTTCAATCGCCAGTATCGGGATCTCACTTTCCTGTATTTTCTCATACACTACAAAATCGAACCGTCCCATATAAAACAGATCATCGTGGCTGATATTCTCCGCGAACACTTGAGAAATGGGCACTTCCTTATGAATCATATACCGACTCTGAGACAACCATATATTTTCCAGCGCATGATTCAGATTCTGCAAAAATGCTTCTTCTGTGGCAGAACTAAAAGGCTTCACTCCCAAAGCCCTGGAATTTGCCCGCTTCCGCGTTACCTGGCACTCTCCATTTTTCCGCACATAATTGACCAATTCATACAAATCATCATCCGCGCTCTGATGCAGACGTTCTAAATTTTTAGAATCAGATAAAACAATCAGCTGATCTCTGGCCCGCGAGGTGGCCACATTAATCAACTCTTTGTTGTTTTTCAACCACTCGTAAGTGCCGGATTGTGTCTGCGCTGTGATTGCAGTGGAAAACAGCACTACATCTTTTTCATCTCCCTGAAAGGCATGTACCGTCCCACACACCACGTTTGTTAAGTTTTCCTGCTTTAAAGCCTCCTCAATCAATTTTCGCTGATTCACAAAGGGGGTAATAACACCTATACTTTTTTCCTTATTTGCTTTGGCAATTCGAATAATCTCCTGCACCTCGCCCGGTGCCGCATTTTTTACCTCGCTCCTGCTGTTTGGAATATCCACATACACCAGGGGCTTTTCCTCTTTACTTCGTGAGCGGACATTCAGTTTGGAGTTGTAATATTTTTTGTTGTTAAACCCAATAATTTTTTCATGGCAGCGATAATGATTGTGCAAAAGCACCTCGTCACTGACCGAATCACAGGCCAGATAGGTCTTGTAAATAGAGTTTGTCCGATAATCGTACTCGTCCGTTACCCGATATTTTCTCTTCAACTGCTCATTTGTCAGTTCATCCAGCAAAATGACCGGATTCAGCTGCTGCGGATCGCCCACCAGCATAAGATTTTCCCCGCGCAAGATAGGAACCAGCGAAACCGCTGTATTGCACTGGCTGGCCTCATCCAGAATGACCATGTCGAACATGACCCCCGGTTTTCCAAGACGGTGAGCGGAAATACAGGTGGTAATCATAATCGGAAATACATTTTGCAGCTTTTTGACATTTTTTGTCTCGCTGAGGTATTTATGAAATGCCTCTACCTGTTTGCTCTCGTCTTCCTCCTCAAGAATTTGCATGAAATCCTTGTATTTATTGCTCTCCAAACGCTTGATATAACCGGCAGAGGTATAATACAGATACTGGAAAAACTCCTCCTCATTCTGATCAAGAAGTTCCATGGCAGTCTCATCCGTGATTTGCCCCAGTTCTGCTATTTTGGTTTCCACCTGCTGCAGCTGCCGTCCCTGCAGATCCGTCTGAAAGGGAATCAGATTCATGGAGTTTTCCTGTGTATCCTGGTACTCCATCATGCGTTTTAAGGTCTCCCGGCGCTCCATGAAATCCAGCACTTCCTCATGCTTTTTCAAAAGGTCAGACAATTTTTTCGCGCGATTGATTCTGTCTTCTTTCCGCCTGTCCAATGTAGCTCCAAAAACTGCGATGTTTCGCGTCTGCTCATATAATTCTTTGACATAGGAAAGGGCTTTCTTTACCTTCCCCTCGTTGCCAAGCCGCAGTACCGGCAGCGGGATTTTCTTTCCCATATAGGTCAAATTGGACAGTTTTTCAAAAACACCGTCAAGGGGCGTATTGTTGTAGGAAGAAAAGAGCACCGTCCGCTCGTTAAAAAATGCCGTTATTATTGTATTGATGATGGTATTCGTCTTCCCGGTTCCGGGCGGCCCCTGAATGTAGGCCACCGGATATTTCATGGCATTGTTGATGGCAAGAAGCTGGTCCAAATTCATGTTTCGGTTGACTAACGCAATTGGATAGGTCTTTGTCCTGCGGGGACGCTCCAGCAAATCTCCAAAAAATGCCCGAATCGGATAGGTGGCCTCATTTTTATTGTACATGTCAATGATCGCATTGTATTCTTTGTGCAGGTCCAGAACGATATCCAATCCAATGCCGATTACGTAGGGCATGTCATCCACGCCTATGACCTGTTTATTGTGTTCCGTGATACAATCCTTGATTTTCTCCTGATTTTTCTCGAAATCTCCCAGCAATTCATATTCATCCGCATCCAGGTAATAACGGATATTTTCCTTCTTTCCGTCTATGGTAAACTCCGTACATATCGTAATGTCCTCGTCCGGACGCAGTACTCTGCGTTTCACATCCAAATGCAGTTTTCGGTATGCCAGCACATACAGGCCACGATGGGTGTGTATGCTCAAAACATTCATGGCCAGCTGCTGCATGACCAGTTTTCCTTCCGTGGAAATTTCTTTGTCTATTTTGTACTCAAAATGCTTTACAATATAGCGAAACTGCTCTTCGCTGAGCTGATAGCTCTCTCCCTTAAAACTGTCTCTGTCAATAAAATGAACCAATTTGAAGTCGGAATAATAAGGAATTGTGTCCATGCGGCTGCACATTTCCAGATAATTCAGTATTTTCAAATTGACAGTGTGTTCAAAAAGTGTCTTATATTTATGTGGATTTATCGCAATATCCTGCACCAATTTCTGATTTATCGGGCAATAGGATCCTTCTACTATGTGGGAAGATAAAATGGAGTCAATATAAATGCGGTCGTACTGCGCCACCGTATATTGTCCCAAATGCAGACCATCCACCGCCAGGCTGCGTGTTGCCACGTTAAGGTCACGAATTCCAATCCAGTATTTTGTAATCTGGCCATCTTTGTTTCGATATTCAATTTTCAGCCATTTTCCTTCGTGGATAGCTTTAAAAATATCGCGGTAGATGCTGTTCATCTGTTTGGCTCCCCTGTAAAATATTAGTTCACGGAAATTAACTGTTCTGTCCCTTCATCGTCACCTGCAAAAATTCATTTAAAAATACCTTCCGCTATCTCTTTCGCCAATGTACAAAAGAAATCCGGACTGTCATCGCCCAAGGGCGGTTTTCATCCTAAATCCGTAATTTTGTTATTTCATTTTAACATATTTTTCCATCGAATACCATTTATTTCGATTTACTGAAAAAGAGCTGTGCAAAATCCGCAAATGTACGACTTTGCACAACTCCTAAAAATTAACACCCAAACACTTTAAGCCCGAATATGGCACTTGTATGTTTCTGCTCACACTTCAAAAAAAGCCAGCCGCATCTCATTCCATGCCACACCACCATGTTTTGACATGGATTTTCCTTCGTTGATAAAACCAAACTTCTCATAAAAAGAAATCAGCCCATTCTTACAGGTCAGCACAATTCCCTTCCGCTCCTGCTTCTCGCAATCCTCGATGACCTGCCTCATAAGAAGCGATGCATAACCTTTTCCCTGATGTTCCGGCGCAGTTTCCACGCCAAATATCATCTGCCATGCACCTTTCTCGTTATGTATCGACGCATCCGCATACATCTCATCCCGAAGAATAGGAATATCCGTAACCAATCCGTTGATCAGACTTACGATTTCTCCGTCTTCCTCCAACACCCAAAAATGATTTGGAAATGTGGCAAGTCTCTTTTCAAAAGACTCCCTTGATGCCGCCTCCGCTGCAGGGAAACATTTCTTTTCTAACTCTGCAATTGCATCCAGGTCCGTCATTGAAGCAAATCTTATGTTCATTTTTTTCTCCACCCATTTCAATAAATCACGAACAACAAAAATTAACAGTGCTATTCTATCACAATCATGCAAAATCTGCACCAATTTTTTTACTTTTTCGATGTAAAATTAAAGTTCATCCATTGTCAGATTACCATTTTCAAGCACCCTTAAAATACCTGATTTTTTTCCTTTTTCCAGAGCGTATTTCACTGTATTTTCGATTACATTTCCTAACCGCGAAAACCCGAACTTCTTTGCAGTTTCACGAATTAAATCCACCTCTGAAATGCTGATTTGCTCTTTTAATACCTCAATAATTGCGTTCACGATTTCCTCTGTGGGAATGTCATCCATATTCCTCTTATTCCCTTGGGCATCCTCTACGCGGTATACTTTGTAATGCTCCGGATTCTGGTCTTTTTTCCAGAAAAACTCCCGTTCTTCATCGCAAGTCATATGTTTTTCGACACGGTTTAAGGCAGAGTTAAAAATATTCTCCACCCTGGAACCGCCTCTTGAAATAGACCAGGCATTTAGGACCTTATGCATGAGCAGCTTCCTACTGATTGGCGCTTCCTTTGCGAGAATCAATGCTGCCAGTCTGCTGATTTCCGGAAGTGTTTCCGGCAGATAGAATTGCTCTGCCACTCCCTGTACCGATACTTGGCAGGAAACATAGGGCGCACATGCACATTCCATTTGCTCCGCTTCTTCCACTTTTTCAAACTCTATTTTGGCATAGGTTTGTTTTTCGGTAGTTTTTTGCACCTCCTTTTTGGCCAGTGCGCATTCGATTACCGCCTTTACCGACTTTATCACTCTTTCTCTGTCATCCAGCCAGTCTAACGTCCATACTCTCATGACGTTCCAGCCAAGACCCTTAAGCACCCCCGGCTGAGATACAAAACGGTCTCTGGCAGTGGATGCCTCTTTGCAATTTTCGCCATCCAACAGGATGCCCAGCAAATAAGTCTCCGGATTTTCCGGATGGACAATGCCGATATCCATTTTGAACTCAGAACAGCCGATATTGCATTTTACCTCGTATCCAAGGTCCGCAATGGAGGCTGCGATTTCTTTTACCAGATAGTCTTCCGGCTTTGTCGTACTTCCCGCCCGCTGCGCCAGCATATTTTTTCCGCGCTCCGCAAATTCCAGGAAGCCTTTTAGTCCCGCTACACCTTCTGACCGGGTGCGGGCCAGGTTGATCTGATCCGGTTTTAAGACAGAATATACAATCATGGATTTTCTTGCTCTGGAAATGGCTACGTTGAGACGTCTCCAACCGCCATCCCGGTTCAGGGGGCCAAAGTTCATGGACACATTGCCCTCTGCATCCGGGCCGTATCCCACAGAGAACAGGATCACATCCCGCTCGTCTCCCTGTACATTTTCCAGGTTTTTAATAAAAATAGGTTCCCTGGAATTCCGGTCGATTTCCTCTAATTCCGGATGTTTCTTAAATTCTTCAAACAGCATGTCGTCAATCAGGTTCTGCTGTACCGAACTGAAGGTTACGACACCGATACTGTCCTCCCGCAGTTTTTCATCCTGCAGTCTTCTTATGATTTCCTCCACAATCGCTGTGGCTTCCGCTTTGTTCTGTTTTGTCTTTCCCTTGTCATAAAAGCCTTCCAGATGCACCATCTTTACTTCGGAAACCAGATCCCTTGGGGACGGGAAGGTGTATAGCTTATTATCATAGTATTTCATATTGCTGTATGCAATCAGGCTCTCATGGCGGGAACGGTAATGCCATTTTAATGACTCCTGGGGCATAGAAATGGCCAGACAGTCGTCCAACAAACTCTCCAGATCCTCTTTTTCGCTGTTTTCCTCATCGATGCGGTTTGACGAAAAGAAGTTGGTGGGCGGAAGCTGTTTCGGATCACCTACGATGACCACATTTTCGCCCCGGGCTATCGTTCCTACCGCCTCACTGGTAGGCAGCTGGGATGCCTCATCGAAAATAACCAGGTCAAATTTCGGGAAGGCCGGATCAATATACTGGGCAACTGAGATTGGACTCATCAGCATACAGGGGCACAACCTGCGCAAAAGGGTGGGAATCTGATCAAACAATCTTCGCAGGGACATCATTCTGCCATTGTTCTTGATTGCCTTTTTCAAAATTCCCATTTCTGAAGTGGCCGCACTGGATGTTCCAGAGGATGGGACCCTGGCAGACAGTCTTGCCACCAGTTCCTGAATGGTCAGCTGCTGATAT
>JAGASC010000278.1 GCA_017621905.1 Roseburia sp. | reverse complement strand
GGATGATAATACGGTGACTGTGAATATCAGTCGGTTAAAAAATAAGCTGGAGACAGATTGCATTGCAAATGTGAGAGGACTGGGATATGTGTGGACAGGAAAAGTGATTGAAAAGTAGATTGGAGACAGATTGCATTGCAAACGTGAGAGGACTGAGATTTATATGGACAGGAAAAGTGGAAAAAGAATAGTATGGTGTGCGGCATTATGGTTTGCATGTGCAGTGTTAGTGACTATTGGAGAAGCTTTATTGGTAAAAAGTGAGGTACATAACCGTGAACAGCAGCTGGAGGAAATCATTATCATACACCCGGAATTGGAACAGGAAATGGTGCAGAATTTTAAGTACTATCAGCAGCAGATGCTGGAGGAGTTTTTCACGTTATGGATTTTACTGTTGGTTCTTTTAGGAGTAGTGGTTTTGGCTTTTTATTTTGCAGGACAATGGCAACAGAGAAAAGAGGAGAAAAGAATTCTTGATGATGTAGATGTCATATGTACCCAGTTGGAACAATTTCGTAGAGGAAATTTTGAAGTGGCATCCTATTTTTCTGTGGGAGATGGAAAGAAGCAGGAGAAGCGTCAAGAAAGAGCAGGGACTACAAGGAACAGTTTGCCAGCGAAGATTAGAAACCCGTTCGGGAGCAAGTTGTCAGCAAAAATCAGAAACCCGTTCGAGAGCAAGTTATCAGCAAAAAGCAGAAACAAGTCGGAGAGCAGGTTGTCAGCAAAAATCAGAAACAAGTCGGAGAGCAGGTTACTGGTGCGTATAAGAAATAAATCAGACAGTGATTTTAGAGAGAACGAGCATTGGGTTAGAGTCCGGGAACTGCTACGGGAATTGGCATATTATTTTTCTGATATAAAGGAGCGGCTGGTGGAGGAGGAAAATAGCACGAAAGCTCTAATTACGGATATTTCGCATCAGCTGAAGACGCCATTGGCGTCCCTTCGGATGAGCCATGAACTTACAGAAGCAGAGAATCTCACGGAAAGTGAACGCAGAGAATTTGCGGAAAAAGAAACGCAGGAAATTGAGAAGCTGGAAATGCTTTTGGAGGAGTTGGTGAATCTGTCCCGGCTGGAGAATCATATGATTCAAATAAAACCGGAACCTTTGGGTATTAAGCAGACCATCACAGAGGCGGTAAATCAGATATTTATGAAAGCCCATGTGAAAAATATAGAAATCCAGGTAAAGCTGGAGAATGACGTCATGATAAGACATGACCGGAAATGGACGGTGGAGGCGCTGGCTAACGTGCTGGACAATGCGGTCAAATACTCCGAGCCGCAAAC
Source organism: Roseburia sp. (assembly GCA_017621905.1). Taxonomy (GTDB): domain Bacteria; phylum Bacillota; class Clostridia; order Lachnospirales; family Lachnospiraceae; genus Roseburia. The sequence goes on along the minus strand of JAGASC010000278.1, from coordinate 4,337 downwards.
CTGCATTGGAATTCGTGTCAGCCCTTTGCCGAGTAACCTTTTGATTGAAATAGAGGATGAAGGAATCGGGATTTCGGAAGAAGATTTGCATCGGATTTTCAAACGATTTTATCGAGGAAAGCTGGCGAGTGGGTATGCCAGGGAAGGTGCGGGAGTCGGGCTATATCTGGCGCGGAGTATTTTAGAGCAGCAGGGAGGCAGCATAATTGCAAAAAGAAAAATGGAACGGGGCACGATTTTCAAGATTACACTGCCTCTTGCGTAGAACAAAAACCCTTACAAAACTGTTATTGTTTTTGTAAGGGTTTTGTAATTGTATAGTGTTAAGATGTACAAGGAATGAAGAAAAAAGTTTGCACTGGAAAAGGTTTGGAAAAGGTTTGGTCGAAGGAAATGGAAGGGTTTGAATATGCTAAAATTGATTGCAAAAAAGTGCAGTCAAAACAAGAAGGAAATTTCCAAAAAGAAAAGAGGTTATCGAAAAATGAGTACAATAGTGGAAATTAAGGATTTGGTAAAGTATTATCAGGCAGGGGAGAGTATTGTGAAGGCGGTGGATCACACCAGCCTGCAGATTGAGAGAGGAAAATTTACCGCGATTGTGGGCCGTTCCGGTTCCGGTAAATCGACCTTGCTCCATTTGATGGGCGGGTTGGATCGTCCGGATTCCGGAAAGGTTCTGATCGAGGATAATGACATTTACGCGTGGAAGGGCGATCGGCTGGCGGCGTTCCGTCGGAAAAAGATAGGATTTATTTTTCAGGATTTTAACCTGATTCCCTCTTTGAATGTGTGGGAGAATGTGGTGCTGCCGCTGGGACTGGATGGCCGGAAAGTAAAGGAAGCAGAAGTAATGGACATTCTGGAGCGTATCGGTCTTGCGGACAAGAAAAATGCCATGCCAAATACCTTGTCGGGAGGGCAGAAACAGAGAACGGCTATTGCCAGGGCGCTGGCGGCGGCTCCGGCAATTATTTTAGCGGATGAGCCAACGGGCAATCTGGATTCCCGGACGGAGCTTGAGGTCATGAGTCTGTTAAAAAATTGTGTCAAAGAATTTGGGCAGACGCTGGTCATGATTACGCATGATGAGACGATTGCCCAGATGGCGGATGTTGTGATTGTGATCGAAGACGGTAAGGTGGTGAGCCAGTCATGAAAATGGTATCACGCATTGCATTTGCAAATATGAAGTATCATAAAAGTAAAAATATATTGACGGGAGTTGCGATTTTCCTAACGACACTGCTGCTGTTTTTGATCCCGACGATTGGGGCGAATCTGATCGATGGACAGTTTGCCATGGTAAATGAACTCTATCCGACTTGGCACGCGTTATATCGCAATGTGGATTCGGAAACAGCTTCAAAGCTGGCAGCACATCACGATATAGAGCGCAGCGGGCTGCGAAGTGATGCCGGAGTGATGGCAGTTTCGGATGCGGCGATTGCTCTGATGTATCTGGATGAAGAGGGATTTGAGATGTACAAGATGGAGCTTACAGAAGGGAAGCTGCCGGAGCAGGAAAATGAAATTGTAGTGTCGGAGGGGATATTGCAGGAACTGGGACAGACAGGAGAGATTGGTGACACGATAAAGATTCCGTATCAGATTTATCGGGACAGCGGCCTTGATTTTAGCGAGGAGCGGGAATTTGTGATTTCTGGATTTGTGACAGATGGGGAATCGAGTGATCAGGAGAGGACATATTCAGCCTTTATTTCAAAGGCATTTCTGGAAGCAGAAGTGCCGAGGGAACAGATTTTGTATCGTTTTCTGTTTCAGGTATCAGACGCGGAGAGCGCTACTACGGATGAGATTGAGGCACGTATTGAAGGCGTGGCAGAACAGTTTGGAATTGCTGAAAATAATGTGCGTATCAACACCGAGTATTTAGGCGCCAATTATGTAGATCCGTCTATCGTGCCGATTATGGCGTGCATTATGTTGATTATCGTTTTTGCCGGAATCATTACGATATACAGTATTTATTATGTTTCCATGGGAGAGCGGATTCAGGAATTTGGGAAATTAAAAGCGATTGGTGCCACCAGGCGTCAGCTTCACCGAATTGTGCTGGGAGAGGGATTTGCGGTGGCGTTGTTTGCCGTTCCCGCCGGATTGCTGGTTGGTACGGTGGCGTCAAGATATGTGTTCATGGGGTTGTTGGATTTGTATGGCGGGGATAATATTATGGTCACGACAATGACACAGCTGCTGAAGGAAGGGCGTTTTGCATTGTATTATTGGTGGATTTATGTGCTTGCAATCGGGGTCACGTTGATTACGGTTTATCTGTCACTGCTTAGACCGATGCAAATTGCAGCGAAGGTGCCGGAGATTGAGGCGATGCGATATCGTGCAGATCAGGAGGACGAAGGAAAACATAGTTATGAAATGCAGCGTATTGCGGCACGAAGCGTGGGAAAATGCAGCAGGAACAGACGGGGATATCAGGATATAACAATTGACAGACTTGCGAAAATCTATTTACTGGGCAATCGGAAGAAGAGTCTTATTACCATCTGTTCGGTCGCAATGACAGGAATTTTTCTTATGGTGGTAGCAACAGTGCTGGCCTGTGCAAATCCGGAGGAAAGTGCAAATAATTCTGTGCTGGGGCAGTATGAGATTACTCCAATCGTGGAATATAGCAATAAGGAGCATCCGGAGCGGGCTTGGAACAAGCTTCAGCAAAATAATCCGCTGACGGAGGAATTAAAGGCACAGCTGGAAACAGTGGAGGGCGTTACTCATGTGGAGAGTTTTTCTGAAATACATGTTACATCGGAGGTGTTTGGTGGTGACAAAGAGGGCATTTTGGGAGTGCCGGAGCGTTTTTGGGATGTGTTGGAAAATGGAATTGTAAAGGGCTCTGTGACTTACGAAGAGTTGAAGGCTGGAGACACGGTAATTATAGATGAGAATCTGCTCTACTGGTATCCGGAGATTGCAATAGGCGATACTTTGCATGTTACCGTTGAAGATGGGGAGCAGTCTTACGAGAAGGAGCTGGAGGTGGCTGCAATTGGCAGTTACCCGATTGGTTTTACGAATTACAGTTATCTGATTATGGTAAAAGAAGGAGTGGACGGCTTGGGCAGCTGTAATCTGAATTATTATTACCATGTATTTGCCAGTGAAAATTATGACCCTGAGGTGGAGCGGCAGTTGGAGGAAGTTATTGCTTCATCAGAGCTGCTTCAGATGCGAAGCTGGCAGGAAAGTTACGAGACCTGGAAATCCGGCATGGCAATGACCAATGGCGGGTGTTATGCATTTTTGGGAATTTTAAGTGTTATCTGTGTGATGAACCTGATCAATACGATGATGAACAGTGTTCAGGTCCGCAGGAAGGAGATCGGTATGATGCAGGCTATTGGGATGTCGGAGCATCAGTTAATTCGGCTGTTGGAGCTGGAGGGGCTTATTTATACAGCAGGAGCGCTTCTGCTTTCTCTGGGCGTGGGAAGTGCACTGGGGTATCCGGTTTTTCTGTGGGCGAAGAAAAATGGGATATTCAGCATTAGTCAATATCATTATCCGGTAACGGCGGCAGTACTTATTTCCGTTGTGTTATTGCTGATACAGTTAGTACTGGCATTTGCACTTGGAAGGTCAGTGCGGAAGGAATCATTGATTGATAGAGTAAGGTTTAGCGAGTGAGCAGACTGTATACGATAAGGAGTTGCAGATTGATCTGGGGCAGATAGCGTCTGTGATACAGGATTATCCTGTTGGAGGGCGTGAGAACACGTGGAACATATAGGCATCCAGCCCCGATCTCTTTTGTCGAAGACAAACGAGATTTTCGAACGCGATTTTCATGGCTGGATGCTCGTAACAGTGAGAGCACCTGAACTGTTATATTTTTCATGTGGTGATGCACAGCTGTACGCAGTGTTATGCCTGGCGTGAAACAAAGGCTGTGCTGCCGAAAGCTTCTGATTTTTATTAGTTTTTCTGTCGCTTCATTTTTGATACCACCAGCGTAACTGCAAAGATTGTTACGGTAAACAGCAGCTGGATGCCGATGGCGGTCCAGTAGAACTGCGCATCAAAGGTTTCTGTGGAGAAGCCCGCCAGCATGTTGTTGGCCCGGATGTACCAGTAGGCCGGGAGGAAGCGTGCGGCGGAAAGTACCTGCTCGGAGAGCATGCTCTGAGGGACAAAGACACCGCAGAGAAAAGCCATGGCAAGCCCTAAGAGGTTTGCAACCATGTTTACCACATTGTCATTATCCACAAAGTAGCTGGCAAGAAAGGCGATGGCGGATGCAAACAGTAAAAATGCCAGGCTGTTGAGCATTGCATACAAAGCATATCCGTGCAGCAGCT
>JAGASC010000277.1 GCA_017621905.1 Roseburia sp. | reverse complement strand
TTTATTTTTGCTTTCTTATCGGTATGTTTTCGCTTGATATAGCCGAATTCCACCAGCTCTTCTTTAATCTGAACCAGGTCGTCCTCGGTGAGTGCGATATCCAGTGAAGTTGCTATGCTCTCTAAGTGCAGGGTTTCAGCCTTGGTCTCCTGAATTAAATCGGTCAGTGCTTCATAGGTACGTTTTAATTTCCCATATTTGTCAAAATATTTCTGAGCATTCGCTTTTATATCCAGGGTAGGATCCAATGGAATTTTGATTATTTCATTGGTATAATAATTTAGTGCTTCCAGTTCTTTTGCACCAGCAGCCAGACCGTAGCCGTAGGTATGGATCAGTTCGCCGTAAACCTTATATTTATCCCGTTTTTCTGTGTCTTTCAGCTGTTTTTCCTGCAGCTGGTATTTTTTGCGGTTACGGTCCAGCGCAGTGGTTACGATTTTTCGCAGGTCTACGGATTTCTGACGAATACGAGTGTAGACATTTTTACTGGCATAATATTGCTCCAGTACCTGAGAAATAGACTCATACTCTGTCATCTGATAATTGGAATCCACCAGATATTCCGTCAGCCGAAAGCAGGAAAAATCCACCGGTTCTTTGCCTTTGGTCACGATATTGGGGCAGTAGTTGTGATTTTTCACATCCTCCATCATCCAGGAGAAATTGTGAAACAGGTGCTTTTTTTCATCTGCGCCAAGGGAATCCACGGGCATACCGCCATCGATGGAGGCGCGGTGGCAGATTTCCTCTGCTATGAGAGGACTGACTCCGGTAAATGAGGTATAGATTGCTTTTGTGATCGTTGTAGGTTTTTTCATGACGCTTTCCATAAAAGCAGTTTCCGTGACCTCAAGCGGATTCAACTTATCCTCCTGGGTGGCCGGAATCGCATAGCTGCGTCCCGGCAGCACTTCCCGGACAGAACTCATCAGGGAGGAAACATGTTTGATGCTGTCGATAATCATGCCTTCCGAATTGCAGAAAATGATATTGCTGTGCTTGCCCATCAGTTCCACCACCAGTGTTTTGGTGCACAAGTCACCCATTTCGTCCAGATGTTCAATCTCAAAGTTGATAATACGTTCCATATGTGGCTGATAGATGCGGGTAATGCGTCCATTCCCGATGTGTTTACGCAGTACCATGCAGAAATTCGGTGCGGTAAGGGGGCTTGGTTTGTTGTTTTCTGTTAAATATAAAAAGGGCAGGGAAGCGCTGGCGGACATGGCCAGACGGTACTGTCCCTGGGGCCCTTTTATGGTAAATAGCAGCTCGTCGTTTTCGGGCTGCGCAATTTTGCTGATTTTTGCGTTTAAAAGTGTGGTGTTCAGTTCATATACTAAATTGGATATGACAAGTCCGTCTAATGCCATGATATTACTCCTTTATGACTTCAAATAATAATAGACTTATTATACCGATTCAGCTATGTAAAAACAATGCAAAATTTTATGCGGAAACCGATTTTTCAAATTTTTTGATTTTTCCGGTGGCAAGCTTATGCATTTCCTCCGTTGCAAAGGAAAGCTTTGTGATCGCATCACGCTTGCTCAAATAACACCAGAAGCTGTCATCCGGTATCGATATATCTACGCAGTCGCCCCGGCCGAGATAGTCGTATTCAATGTGCATACTTTCCATACTTTTGGCACTTCGGATGAGGGTGTATGGTTCACCGTAATAATTACATTCGATACGAGTCTCGTAAGGCGTCTGGATGAATCGGCCATTCCCTTGACGATAGAATTTCAGGGAACCAGGTAAGGTTTCAACGCGGACAGTATCCTCAAAATAATAGGTGCCGTTTACAATTTCTTCACGGACACATTCCCGTTCCCAATTACTCCAGTCCGGAATATGAGAAAATTCTGTCTCGCCGGATTCGGCATGGAGTTTTCCGTACTCGTCCATTTGCCAGCTTTTACCGCAGCTATTGCACCAGAGTTTTGTGCCGGAGGAATCCATCTTTGATTCTTCCATGCAGGAAGGACATTTGTAAAGAAGGGCATGTAAGCCCTGGGCACGCTTCGGATGATCGATACGCAACTTCTTTTCCTCTTGCCAGCGGAAGTCATCATATACAAAATTCTCACGGATGCGGGCATTGATTTCATCCGTAGAAAGAGTACCTATCTCTTCAACATTTATGATTGGATACATCTCTGCCTCCACATAGGTCTTTTTGTTGATCTTATTCCATTGTGGATTTGTTATGAAGTTTCCATGGATGCGAAGCACGACTACCGGTACTTTCAGCAGACGTACCAATTTGCCCAAGGAATCCGGTAAATAGGAAGTGCAGCCGTCCAGGGAATATCTGGCTTCAGGGAAAAGCACAAAAATGGTTTTCAATTCCTCAATGCAATATTTCATATTTCGAATAAGGTGTATGTCCGTAATGAATTTCCGGGTACCAAGAACGCCCAGCGAGCGCATCAGAGGCTCGGTGTATGTATTAAAACCCTCTAATGTCATGACATTATTGACCGGGTACGGATGGGTGGCTTTGAGCATAATATTAAAATCCACCATGGAAGAATGGGTAACTAAGAGCAGATAAGGGCCATTTAATTTTTCCATATCCGGGTGTTTCTCTAATTTAAAATTGCGTTTTTTTAAGTCTGGAAAAGAAATTAGAAATTTCGCCCATGACATGAGGAAGCATGGTTTTATCGGCCGCTTGGCAAAATTAAAGCGGCGAATCTTTTTTCTATTTACAATTTGCGTTGAAGTTATATTGTCCATTGGTGGGCTCCTTTTGGGGGGATTTTATAATTTTTATAGAATTTTAACACTTTTTTTATATTTTAAAGGATAAAAGCTATTCTGGCAAGGATAATATGTAATCTTTTCTATATATTCACTACCTACAAACAGAACCGCTCACTCGCTGAGCGGTTCGTACACGCGCCATGCAGTTTACTGCATGTGTGCATCTGTTTTACGAAACTCCCATGCGGAATAGATTTATGGTGTTGCCGAAGCATGT
>JAGASC010000276.1 GCA_017621905.1 Roseburia sp. | reverse complement strand
GGCTGTTTTCAGTATCTTTGTTGCGGTAATCATACTTGGAGTAACCAAGTTCCTCGTCAAGCTCTTCATCCAGAGCTCCTTCCAGAAGAACAGACATCATGTCCCGCATCAAGGCATTCACATCCGTTCCGTTTTTGATGCTGATATCATTATTTTTCAGATAATCACGCATCATTTCCCTCATTGCTGCTTTTTGTGGGCTGTCATTTTTTCTTGCCATAAATAAAACCTCCAAACTGAGTAATTTTATCTTACATCAGTTTGAAGGTTTACACAAACTTTGGGATACTCCCAAAATAATCGTTGCACCCTTTTCCCGGTAAAAACTTAACTCCGAAAGATTGGTCTCACTAATCTCTTTTTCTGAAATACCCGTATTTTCTGCTACAACATAACATGCCGTAATGCCATAGTCTTTTTCTCTGTTTTTGCGCAGTACAAAGGTTGCTGTACGGGTGTTGGCCTCCAGAGTCTTTAACTTATTGGCGATGCTATTGTCAATATACCAGCCGTTATCCTGCATATCCTGCATGATCATAGGATACTGATATACCTTTCCGTCAACGGAAAATTTCAAGTCATTCATATTTTCGCCCAGTGCATCCTTTACAGCCGCAATCTGTTCCGCTGTGGGAATACCGCTGTTTTCATCCGCAACTGCCCCGGCACTACCGGCACAGCCTGTACATAAAAGTGCTGCCGTCAGAGTTATCACTGCCAATAATGTTTTTTTCATGCGTTCCATTTCCTCTCTTCTGTAATCTTTTCTTCTTTTGTTGAATGATGCCATTTTGTTTTGGGATCATTTTACAAGTAGCCGTTCCCAATTACAAAATGACGATCGCGTTTGCCATCCGGGAGGTTTAAATGTTTTAAATCTCTTGTAAGTCTATATTAGACAGACCTGTTTGTCAAGAAGATAATCATTACGGTATTATGCTATGATTTTGCTTTTGGGCAAGTTACAGGGGCAGGAGACAATCGCACCATCATGGCACCTCTTGCGACAGAAACAATGAAAGCAGCAGAGGGTTTCATCAATGCCTGAAAGTAGTAAGTGGAGAAGATATTAAGTGGCAACAGTAGGAAAGAAATCCCATAGCTGCGGATAATAGCCGGTGCAATTTGCGTAATACTGTCTGTAGGCTTTACAAAGTGAAGGGTATTTTTCGAGCTGAAAAAATGGGTACACATAATGATCAGGGAGAAAACATTTGTCTCGATTTTCTTTACCAATGAACATTTTGGGGAAATACATGGTATAATGGTTCAAACGGATAAACGAAAGGAAAAACGTTATTCGCCTTGGGAGATGAAAATCGGCAACATCTTATCTTAGAGATGATACAAATGGGAGCATGCGCCGTGAAGGGACAAAAATTATTACTATTTTGGGGCAGATACAGAAGCAATGAGCCAGCTTCTGCAAATGATCACACACGCAAAAAGTATCATGGAAAATCTGCCGGACAGAAGCGGGGAAAATGAAAATTGGAGGAAACAGCAATGCAAATTTACAGTCGTCATATCACTTGGATATGGGAAAACGCAGGGAACAGAACATAAATCAAAGCCTGCCGACGCAGTAAGTAATCTGGGTTCAGATTCGCCCGATTGGTTTCAGACAGGTGTTGAGGCGGCACTTCTTGCTCCTACGGCGATGAATCAGCAAAAGTTCATGCTCGCTTTGGAGAATGGCAGGATATCTGCAAAGGCCGGGAGCGGATTTTATACAAAAATAGATTTGGGTATTGTCAAATACCATTTTGAGATCGGGGCAGGAAAAGAAAATTTTGAATGGCTGTAGCAGATCGGGCAGTCAGGTTGGCGGTATATACTTAGGCTGGAAATTATGCAGGAGATTTGATATAATGGTCCCGATATAGTGTAAATCAGTATTCTGTTTGGGAAAGGCGTGATAAAATGATGAAATCAAGAGTATCTGTTGCAAAGGAAAAGCACAAAAATGGTTACAACTGTTGTCAGGCTGTTGTATGCACTTACTGCGATCTTTTGGGAATGGATGAAACGTTGGCTTTCCGCGCAAGTGAAGCCTATGGTCTGGGTATTGCCAGACGCTATGAGACATGTGGTTCTGTATGCGCTATGATGATGCTTGCAGGCCTGAAAAACAGTGATGCCAACCTTGAAAAACCGGGAAGCAAACTTTCCACTTTTGATCTCGGTAACAAAATGGCATCCCAATTTGAGGAATGGAATACAACCTGTACCTGTGCAAAGCTCCGAGGTACTGATGGCGTAACTGACCGGATCAGATCTTGCCGGGGCTGTGTTGCGGACTGTGCACGTATTGTGGAAGACTATTTGTTCCCGGGAGAATTTGAACCATATGAAGCCCGCAGAGAGGAGGAAGAATAGTCTGTCGGTATAGGATACTTCCGTGTATCAGATTTGAGAGATGGGAGGCTGTACAGCATGGAATTTCAGACGGAGAGATTGCTTCTTCGTCCGTGGAAAGAAGCGGATGCGGAGAGCTTATATGAATATGCCAAAGATCCGGCGGTTGGTCCGATTGCCGGTTGGCCGGTCCACATCAGCGTAGAAAACAGTCTGGATATCATAAGAAATGTTTTATCGGCACCGGAAACTTACGCGGTATGCCTGAAAGAAGACGGCCGGGCGATTGGGAGTATAGGCCTGATATCGCCGATGCAGTCACATACAAAAGCCGCCGATGATGAGATGGAGATCGGTTATTGGATAGGCGTGCCTTTCTGGGGAAAGGGATATATTCCCGAAGCTGTAAGAAGCATGCTGCAGCATGCATTTGAGGATCTAAATTGTTCAGCGATCTGGTGCGGCTATTATGATGGAAACGAAAAGTCCAGGCGCTGCCAGGAAAAGTGTGGCTTTGTCTACCACCACACAGAGGAAAAGAAGCCTTGCCCGTTGATGGGGGACGTGAGGACAGAGCATTTCACTTATCTTACAAAGGAGCAGTGGATGGCAAAACTGACAAGGAAAACTACAGCCTGAAAAATTGTGATATAATAATTCCGCTGTGACAGAATCGTACAGTAAAGTGAACAAAGGAAGGAAGAATCATGAGTATACTTTCCTATTTTGCGGTGATAGCGCTTTTGATCGTTATCATCAGTGTGGTCAATGAAAAGTGGCTGCACATTCAGAGTGATATTGTCCTGATCCTGTTTACCCTGGGGATCAGCGTACTCCTGCTTTTGCTGGAACATATTCCGGAGTTTGCCCCCTATATCGGGGAAGTGAGAGCCCGTAACGATTTTGATTTTGCCTCCTATCTGTTGGATGGCGTGCTTTGCTTTATGTTATTTGCGGGGGCAAGCCGGGTATCGGTGCCCAAGTTTACACAGAATATGAGACCCATTACGCTCCTTGCCCTTGTGGGTACGGTGGTATCCTCCGCAGTATACGGATTTTTGTTTTATATCGTAGGTATGCTGTTCCATATCAATATGAGTCTGTGGCCCTGTATTCTCTTAGGGTGTATCGTATCGCCTACAGATCCCATCGCAGCCACGGGCATTTTGAACAAACTGGGCATGTCCAAGAATGTTACTTCCGTCATAGAGTGTGAGTCCCTGTTTAACGACGGAACCGGTGTGGCACTGTTTTTGTTTGTAAAAGGAATCCTGTCCCAGAAAAGCGGCGGGAATTTTTTCTATATCATGGGCAAGGAACTGTTTGGCGCCATCGGGGTGGCGTTTATCGTTTCATTCCTGCTTTTTGGACTCTTGCAGCTGACGAAAGATCCGATAAAACATATCCTGATCAGCCTGGCGGATGTCATGCTGGTCTATGTGATCTGCGAACACATGGGATTTTCGGGAGTGATCGCCTCCGTTGTCTGCGGTATGTATTTTGCGTATAGGAGGAACCGCATTTCCAGGAGGCTTGCGGTGCAGGATGCGGAGAAATTCTACGATCATTTCTGGGAGGTGGCAGACGGCATCCTGAATGCGGTATTGTTCGTCCTTTTGGGATTGTCTGTGATGAATGCAGCTGCAAGCAGATTTTTCCCTATTTTACTGCCTGTGGCTATCGTGACGGTCATCCTGTCCCGGTATGCGGGTGTGAGAGTCTGTACCTTTTTTATGGAAAAGGGGAGGCTGCCCGGCAATTACAGCGGCAGGGAATTTTCCCTGTTGATGACATGGAGTGCTTTGAAAGGCGGTCTGTCATTGGCACTGGCACTGGGCACCGCAGAGTTTTTGAGCGGTGAGGTATATCTCATCGTTCTGAACGTGGCCTATATTACCATACTGTTTACGGTTTTGGTACAGGGGCTGACAACAAAACGGGTCTACAGAGCCATTGAGGCAAAAAAGACCCGCAGAATCCAAGCAGAAAGGAACAGGTAATACACATGAAGATCATTATCGTCGGATTGGGGCAGACCGGAAAGTTGTTGGCGGCAGTTGCTTCACAGGAACATCATGATGTGGTAGTGGTGGACAGCAGGAGGGACGCCGTAGAGGAAGTGACGGAAAAGTATAATGTAAACGGCGTGGTGGGAAGCGGCGGTTCCCGCAAGATCCTGATACAGGCGGGAGCTGAGAGCGCAGATCTTCTGGTGGCACTGACGCCTTATGACGAATTGAATATCCTTTCCTGTATGACGGCCAAGAAGCTGGGAACAAGGGATACTTCCGCCAGGATCCGCTGCCCGGAATTCGATGAGGAGGAAGCCTACATCATGG
>JAGASC010000021.1 GCA_017621905.1 Roseburia sp. | reverse complement strand
CCGGTTAAGATTCCGTTGGACGATAAAGACGTCATGTCCCTGTTCCAAAATACGGAGGCATTAAAGATTACACCGGATGACATCGGCGGCATTTTACTGGGTTCTTTGGGAATACCGGAATTTGGTACGGAGTTTGCTATGCAAATGCTTTTGGATACCAAGCCGACTTCCTTTACCGATTTAGAGCGTATTGCGGGACTGGCACACGGAACCGATGTATGGTTAAACAATGCCCAGACATTGATTCAGGAAGGGAAAGCTACCATTTCCACAGCAATCTGTACCCGTGACGATATTATGATTTATCTGATTGACAAGGGATTGGATGAAAGTACCGCTTTTAAGATTATGGAAGCAGTTCGTAAGGGAACCGTGGCAAAAGGAAAGTGTGCAAACTGGGCTGAGTGGAAAGCGTTGATGAAAGAGCATGATGTTCCGGACTGGTATATCTGGTCCTGTGAGCAAATCAAATACATGTTCCCGAAAGCGCATGCGGCTGCCTATGTTATGATGGCATGGCGAGTTGCTTATTTTAAGGTAAATTATCCTTTGGCTTATTATACGGCATATTTTAGTATCCGTGCGAGCGGTTTTTCTTATGAAATCATGTGTCAGGGAATTGGAAAAATTGATGCAACACTCGAAGACTACAATTCCAGAAAAGATGATTTATCGAAAAAAGAAGAGGATTCGTTAAGAGACTTGCGTATTGTAAAGGAAATGTATGCACGTGGCTTTGAATTTGTACCGATTGATATCTATAAAGCACATTCCAGATTGTTCCAGATTGTGGATGGAAAAATCATGCCATCCTTTAACAGTATTGACGGAATGGGCGACTCAGCAGCAGAATCTCTGATGGAAGCCGCCAAAAACGGACCCTTTTTATCCCGAGACGATTTATGCGAGCGTGGCAAAATTTCCAAGACGACTGCAGAAAAAATGGCAGAGATGAATCTGCTCGGAGATATTCCGATTTCCAACCAGTTTAGTTTATTTGATTTTATGATGTAAGTGTCAAAAATGTAATTTGCGAATGTGCTTGCACAAATGAGCAAATTATATTTATTGACATCATGAACACCGAGTACGGAATAAAATGGCGATAATACATCATTCTATATGTAAAGTTGCTATTCGTTGGAATTTGTATGGGAGAAAATCGATAAAATTTTATAATCAGATGAGCAGTGTAAATAAAAGATGATAGGACGAAAATGAATCAGTTAGAAGAATACTACAATAAATTTAATGAAGAGAAGCGACTGAATTCCAGACATGGACAGGTAGAATATCGTATTTCCATGCAGTATATTCATCAATATCTTCCCAAAGACAGGAAACCGGAGAAAATCAAAATTTTGGATATCGGAGCCGGAACCGGCAGATATTCCATTCCGCTTTTTGAAGAAGGATATGATGTGACAGCTGTAGAACTGGTACAGCACAATCTGGGAATTTTGAAACAGAAGAAACCGGAAATCAAAGCATACAAAGGAAATGCCTTGAAGTTGAAAAGATTTCAGGATGAAACATTTGATCTGACGCTTTTATTCGGTCCGATGTATCATTTGGGTAGTTTTGAGGAAAAATTGCAGGCTCTTTTGGAAGCTAAACGGGTCACAAAAAACGGCGGCATGATATTGGTAGCCTATTGTATGAATGAATATAGCATTATTACCTATGCCTTTAAAGAAAAACATGTGTTGGAATGTCTGGAAAACGGGATGATTGATGAGAATTTTCATACCCGTTTTATGGAAGGACATTCTCTTTATGATTATGTACGGACGGAAGATATCGAAAAATTGAATACGGCAGCAGGTCTGACCCGGATAAAAATCATTTCTCCTGATGGTGCTGCCAATTATATCCGTCCGTTTCTCAATGCGTTAAGTCAGGCGGAATTTGAGATTTTTGTACAGTATCAGAAAACTGTCTGCGAAAGAGCAGATCTGCTTGGAGCAGGAGCGCATGTTGTGGATATTTTACAAAAATAACAAAAGGGCCGGCGTGCTACGGGGCTTTTGGTCTTTTGTGTAACATGCCGTTTTATATCTATTATTGCCGGATAATTGCAACTCCATAGGGAGCGAGAGAAAGCGTCCCTTCAATTTCCTGCTGCGAAAACAGATCATACCCGTAAACGGCATATAAAGACTGCGTATGGTCACAGGTGTTCAGATAGAAGGTAAACAGTGTTTCTTCTGCCTGACGATGGTGGCACTCTATTCCATGGGGGAGTTCCATCGGAGCAAGGTCTGTGTGGGAAAGCATTTCTTCAATCAGCTGTTTCATATGTGTCATATCAATTCTTGCCCCCACATAATATGCATTTCCTTTGCCAAATTTGTGTCTGGTGATTGCAGGCATACCGGCATAGTAGTCTTCTTTAAAACGTCCGAGCACTTCCACATCGGAATCTACACGCAGATATTCTGCATAATCCTTCACAATTGCCGGCGTTTCGGTATTCATAAGAATCTCATTGTGCTCCGATGGGTATAGCGTATCTATCTCCTCGCTGATGACACCAAATAATTCCTTCAGTCCATCACCCGGGAAACCACCCAGAAAACAGAGCTGATTGTCATCGACATAGCCTGTCAGATAGGTTGCCAGCAGTTGTCCGCCACGGGCGGTAAATGCTTTCAGGCTTTCAGCAGTACCGGGTTTGAGCAGGTACATCATCGGTGCAATTACGAGCTGATAATCGTCAAGCGGCATTTCTTGAGAGATAACATCCACATCAATACCAAGAGACAGGAACTGCTGATAGAGTTGTATGCATGTCTCGTCATATTTTTTTGTCTCATCGGCAAGACCTTTCATATCGGCAATCGCCCATCTGGTATCCCAGTCATAGATCATAGCAACCCTTGCTGGGACGAGGCTTCCCTTTATTTCATCGAGATGCGAAAGCTTCTGGCCGAGTGCTTCTACTTCCCGGAAAATACGGGTATCACTCCGACCGAGATGATCAACAACGGCACCGTGATACTGCTCGTAGCTGCCCCGTCCTTTACGCCACTGGAAATATTGTACCGTGTCACTTCCAAGCGCAACTGCCTGCAGGGAAGCAAGCATATGTACACCGGGACGTTTCTGCTTATTAAAACTATGCCAATTTACAAGCCCGGGAGCACTTTCCATCAGCATAAAAGGTTTGTCCCTTTTCATGGAACGCATCACAGCATGATCAAAAGCATTGCGCCCCATTGTTTGCGCAAAGGATTCATAGTCATTATGGAAAGCAGGATAAGAATCCCATGAAATAATATCAAGCTCTTTTGCAAGGACTCGGTAGTCCAGTCCGTCGTAGAGCTGCATAAAATTCGTGGTTACCGGAAGGTGTGGTGTCAGTGAGCGGATCACAGCAATTTCCGATTTCATATAATCGGTCATGTTCCAAGTTGTGAAACGTTTCCATTCCAAATTTAATCCCATAATGCTGAATTCGCCATTTGCGTAAGGAGGTTCAATCTGAGAGAAAGAGTTGTAAGTATGGCTCCAGAAAGTAGTCCACCATGCTGCATTGAGTATGGAAATGTTATGATCAAATTTTTCTGCCAGATAATCCTGAAATGCTTTGACGCAAAGCGGACAAAAACATTCACCGCCGAATTCATTGGAAATGTGCCACATAAGCAGACCGGGATGGTTGCCAACTGCTTCATATAATTTGCGGATGATAATGCGGACCTTTTCACGATAGATGGGAGATGTCATACAATGATTGTGACGCACACCGTGATGATACCGAATGCCGCGTTCGTCACAACGCATTGCTTCGGGATATTTTTCGTCCAGCCATGCGGGGCGGGCACCGGAAGGTGTCGCAAGAATCGTATAAATGCCGTTCTCATACAGTCTGTCCATATTCCGAATCAGCCAGTCGAAATGAAATTCTCCCTCTGACGGTTCATAGGTTGACCATGAAAACACGCCGAGAGTAGCACTGTTCATGCCGGCCTGTTTCATCAGACGGATATCTTCTTCTAAAATATCAGGGCGGTCAAGCCATTGCTCAGGATTGTAATCACCACCATGCAGTATGCCGTTGATTTGTGGGAATAAATTATTGCGTTTCATAGTGCGGTTCTCCTATCTGTCTAAAATTTCTATAAATAATTGCGCAAACGATTGCGTTATATTTTGAGAATATCATAGGATATTTGATTTTACAAGATAAAAGAGATTGAAAGTTTGCATAATAAACATGGATGGACATCATATTATACAGTAATATAGAGGAGTTTAGTAGTATTTTTGGGGCAGTGTTCTTATCTACCATGTACAAAAATAAGACAAAAAAATGGAGAAACTCCACAATTGACAGAGTACATACGTGTTGCTATGATAAAGTAAACGGTTGCGCTTATTAAAATTATGTTGCGCAGGTAAAATGACAGTAGGATTTGTGTCTGTTACTCATACCATCTTCGTTAAGAAGTATCAGGAAAGATTGGGAGAAGATTTCATGGAATCACAACAAATGGAAACAATGCAATATACGGAAACGGATAAAATCACTATTGCTGATGTTGCAGAGGCGCTTGGAATATCTAAAACAACAGTATCCAGAGCAATTTCTGGCAAAGGACGTATTGGAGCAGAGACGCGCAAGCGCGTTATGGATTATATTGCAGAGAAGAATTATCATCCAAGCGTGGTTGCCAAAGGTTTGGCTCAGTCAAAAACCTATAATATAGGATGGGTGATGCCGGGACAGTCGGGGATGACTGATCTGCCGTTCTTTCACAGATGTCTGAATGGGATTAATGAAGTAGCATCAGGAGCAGATTACGATTTGTTGATTTCTATGGTCTATGATAATGATGTTTCTCAGCTTGCGAGAGTAATCAGAAACCATAAGGTGGATGGTTTTATTCTTGGCAGGACATTGGTTGACGATCCGTGTGTAAGGCTTTTACAGGAGAATGACATTCCGTTTGTTGTAATTGGAAGTACGCCAAATGAAAATGTGATTCAAATTGATAATGATCATGTCAGTGCCTGTCGGGAACTTACCTCAGTGTTACTGATGAAAGGTATTCAGAAGATTGCACTGATAGGCGGTGACAGCAATCATGTGGTCAATCAGACGAGAAAACAAGGATTTGAAGAAGCAATCAGGGAATGTCGGCATCTTGTCAGGGATTGCTGGATTTATATGGATTCTGACAACGAATCCACGATTGACAGACTGGTCGATGAGATACGAAGGAATGGTGCTGAGTGTATCGTTTGTATGGATGATAAAATTTGCTATCATGTACTGAATAAATGTAACAGGGACGGCATTCAGATTCCGGGACAGATCAAGATTGCATCATTTTATTACAGTGATCTTTTAAAAAGCTTTAAGCCAGCCATAACAGCTCTTGAATATGATCCGAAGGAACTGGGAGCTGTTGCATGCAAGATGCTTCTGGATTATATGGATGGTATTCCGGTAAAGAAAAAAATATTTATGAATCATCAGATCGCTTTAAAAGGTTCCACACAGTTATAGTTTTTGGATGATTGAAAATCTTCTTGATAGAGCGCAGAAAAGAAAAGCACAGAACAGGCATATAAACAGTTTGGACTGTGCTTTTTTTAGGAGAGGAACGACAAAGAAGATGAAGGGCAAGTGAGCATGGAAAGGTAGAAGTAGAGAAGGATGTTTATATGCAACAAACGGTTGTGCGCTGAGATAGAATAAAGAAATTGAGAGCTAGAATTTGTGCAAGGTTTTTTGAAAAAAGCAGATCGACAGAAATAGATATATGTGCATAGTGCACAAAAAAAAACATAAAGTTGGGTAAAATATACAAATTGACAGATGAAATACATGCTGATAGAATAAAATACAAGAACAACCGATTGCGCAATTGTGCAATTGATTGCTAAAATTCTAGAATACAAAAAGGGAGGATTTAAGAAAAATGAAAAAGAAAACTTTAGCGATATTACTCGCAACAACAATGGTTGCTGGTTGCTTGGCAGGTTGTGGCAATAGTGAAGTTGCCCAGGAGCCCGCAACAGAGGAAACGACAACAACAGAGGAAACGACAACAACAGAGGAACCTGCAGCAGAGCCTGCAAAAGCAGCTGATGATGCAGTAGCAAATCTGATTGCTTCTACAGAAGGAGTAGTTTCCTTAACGGTATGGGCTTCAGAGGAAGATCAGGATTTGACAACTGAATTATTAGATCAGTTCAAGGCAGAGTATCCGGATGTGGAATTTGATATCCAGCTTGGTGCAGAGTCAGAATCTAATGCAAAGGATGACATTCTGGTAGACGTTGAGGCTGCTCCTGATGTATATGCATTTGCAGATGACCAGATTAATGAACTTGTAAATGCAGGTGCGTTACAAGAGATAGTAGCAACTTATACATATGACGTAGCTGGCGCAAACGTAAGCGGATCAGTCAGCGCAGCAACAATTAATGGTAAGTTATATGCTTATCCGATGACAGCAGATAACGGATACTTCATGTTCTATGATTCTTCTGTGTTCTCAGAGAGCGACGTTCAGTCTCTTGATACAATGATTGAGAAAGCAAAAGAAGCAGATAAGAAGATTGCAATGGATGTTTCAAACGGTTGGTATATTTATTCATTCTTCCAGGGTGCAGGCTATGAACTGACACTGAATGAAGATGGAAGCAATACATGTACATGGAATGCTGACGGCGCTACAGATGTTGCACAGGCTATTCTTGATCTGTTTGCAACAGGTGTGTTTGTGGATTTGAATGATGAAGACCAGGCTACTGCTCTTGCAGAGGGTACAGTTTGTGCAGCAGTAAACGGTACATGGAGAGCAGAAACAGCAAAAGAAGCATGGGGCGAGAATTATGCAGCAGCTAAGCTTCCTACATTTACAGTAGCAGGCAAAGAGGCACAGATGTCATCTTACTCAGGTTATAAGCTGATTGGTGTAAACCCGCATTCTAAGAATGTTGGCTGGTCAATGTTATTGGCTGAGTACCTGACAAATGAAGCATCACAGGTAGCAAGATACGAAGCAAGAGGTCTTGGCCCTGCAAACATCGCAGCAGCTTCTTCAGAGTCAGTTCAGGCTGATCCTGCTATCGCTGCTCTTGCAGCACAGGCTGAATTTGCTACACCGCAACGTGTTGGCGGAAACTTCTGGGCACCGGCTGAAACTTTAGGTGGTATTTTGGCAAGTGGTAATCCTGACGGAACAGATCTTCAGACACTGCTCGATACAGCAACAGAAGGTATCAGTGCTCCGGTAGAATAAGAAGTGTTTGATATGAAATAAATAGGTTTTAAAGGAATGCCTCATATGTGCAGTAGCATTAAATTCGGTCACATATGGGGCATTTTTATTATCAATTCAATGGGGAAATTGGTTGAAAATCCGGTTCAGAAGCAGGAGGAACGCACATGAACGAGCAAAACTATAGAAAGGGTGGATATTTCAGAGACTTGGGAAGGGCACTTGTCAAGGGTGATATCTGGGTAAAATTATCCACACTTTTAATGGGCGCAGGTTACTTCGCCAGAAAACAAATTATAAATGGTATATTGATGACGCTTGTAGAGGTTGTGTTTATCGTTTTATGCGTATTTTACGCAGCGCCAAACCTCGCAAAGTTTGGAACACTCGGTACTGTACAGCTGGAGCAGACATTTGATCCGGTGACGATGCAGTCCACAATGAATGACTATGACAACTCATTCCTGATTTTATTGAATTCAGTCATTGCACTTTTTATTATTGTAGTGTTTGTGCTGTTTTATATTCATAATATCAAGACTGTATATACATTGCAGGTCAGAAAAGAGAAAGGATTACATATCAATTCCTTCTCTGAAGATCTGAGAGCATTAACGAATGAAAAATTCCATATTACATTGTTGACATTACCGGCAATCGGTGTCATTTTGATGAATATTCTACCGATTCTGGTACTGGTTGCGGTAGCTTTTACCAATTACGACCAGAACCATATGCCGCCTAATGCACTGTTTACATGGGTTGGATTTAGGAACTTTAAGAATCTGTTTACAAATTCCATTACCGTGACCTTTGGATATGCTTTTAAGAAGGTACTGGGATGGACCTTGATTTGGGCGGTATTTGCGACTGCTACAACCTTTATCGGTGGTATTTTACTCGCAAAACTCATTAACAGCAAGACTACGAAATGGCCAAAGTTTTGGAGAACATTGTTTATTATTGCAATTGCAGTTCCGCAGTTTGTTACATTGCTGTTAGTTCGAAACTTTTTTGCTGATAATGGTATCGTGAATACAATCTGTACCAACATCGGATTGACGGGATTTTTACAAAACATCGGGTTGGTTAGTAAGTCTCTGACTTATATCCCGTTTTTGACTAGTCCCGGATGGGCAAAATTTACAATTATCATAATCAACATTTGGGTTGGTATTCCCTATCAGATGCTGATTGCAACCGGTGTTCTGATGAACATTCCGGAGGATCAGATCGAGAGTGCTAAGATAGATGGTGCAAGTCCGTTCCAGATTTTTTGGAAGATTACAATGCCATATATCCTCTTTATTCAAGGGCCGGCTCTTATTACTGATTTTGTAAAGAATATTAACAACTTCAATGTTATCTACCTTTTGACACAGGATGTTTTTGTCACAAAGGATCAGCTTCTTGCTAACTCAAATGCAAAGGAAGTGGACCTTCTTGTAACATGGCTCTTCCGATTAACAAATGAGTATTATAACTATAAGATGGCATCGGTAATTGGTATTATTGTCTTTATTATCTGTGCAGTATTTACGCTTCTGTCATTTACAAGATTGATCAGAGGAAACAGAGAGGAGGATTTCCGCTAATGAAACATCCAATAAGAGATTTTTTTAAACATGTATTGCTGACAATCCTTGCAGTGATTTGGTTAATTCCGATTCTGTGGCTGTTTGTTACAGCATTTAGCGGATATAAGGGAATCAACACTGCTCACTTTTTCCCCGACAGCTGGTCATTGGATAATTTTAAACAAATTTTGATCCGTCCTGACTCTGTTGTGCAGTATGGCGTGTGGTTTAAGAATACTTTGATTATTGCAATATTCAGTTGCCTGATTTCCACAATCTTTGTTGTTATGGTCAGCTATGCCATGAGTGCCATGAGATTTAACGGAAGAAAGCAGATTATGAGTGGTTCTATCATTCTTAATATGTTCCCGGGACCTCTTCTGATGATTGCAATATACTTTATTTTGAAATCACTGGGACTGACTAACAGTCATCTTGGTATGATTATTGTATACTCGGCAGGTTCAGGATTGGGCTTCCTGATTGTAAAAGGATTTATGGATACGATTCCTGCATCGTTGCGTGAGGCTGCAAGGCTGGAGGGAGCATCTGAAGCGAAGATTTTTACATCGGTTGTTGTACCGCTCTGTAAACCAATCATTGTTTACCAGATTATCAGTTCTTTCCTGATTCCGTGGGGTGATTTCGTATTTGCAAAACTTATGCTCAATTCCGGTATATCGACGGATTGGACAGTTGCAATCGGCTTGTACAATATGTTAAATAAGTCACTAATCAATAAATACTTCTCTGTATTCTGTGCAGGTGGATTGCTTATCTCAATTCCGATTTCCATCCTGTTTGTGCTCATGCAGAAGTGTTATGTAGAGGGTGTGACCGGAGGTGCTGTGAAGGGTTAATTTATGCTATGATGGCAGAGAGGTTATGCTCCTTCCTATAGTTAGATATGGATACATTAAAAGAATCTGCCACCTAAAATGGTGGCAGATTTTTAAAAACTTTTTTTGAAAAAATAAATAATTACAATAAAAAATTAGGAGAAAGTAAAATGGAAAAAACTTTTGTTGTCAATATTATCCATCGGCCGGAGATGGTTCCGGAATATGCGGAGAAGGTGACAGGACAGGGAAAGGCAGAAGATATCGGCAGAAAAGCGCTGCTGACTGAGTCGCTCGATATCTTCAAATTTCAGCAGGATACTGCACATAAATATGGACTGAAGGTAACCATTCAGATGACTTATGCTTCTCTGTTCAATGAAGAAGCAGTTTCATTGGCAAAGGAACATCATGAAAAATACGGAGATGAAATTGCATTGTCGCTACTGGGACTTCCATGCAAGGAATTTCGTGAGAAATACAAGACTAAGGACTTTTGTATCTGGATGTTCTCTATGGAGGACAAAAAGAGCATCGTAGATGATGTATTTGGAAAGTTTCATGATATTTTCGGGTTCTATCCGGAATCTACAGGCTCTTATTACATGGATGCAGAGCTGACAAACTATATTAAAGAAAAATATCCGAGTGTGAAATGTGCAGTAGCAACGTGTTGGGAGGAAGGACCTAAGGCTTATCATACCTGTAATAATTCATGGTATACGCTTTTTGACGGTGGTCCGTGGAATCCGTGGATTCCATCCAAACAAAACACACATGCACCAGCTGCAAATGAAGCAGAGGACAGTGGAATTGTAGCAATTCCACATCTTTCAAGAGATCTTTTGGCATGTTATGACGGAAACGGCTCAAACTTTGGTACACATCCACAGAATGTGCTGCGTGGTATGATTTATGACAGTAAGACATGGGAATATCCTTATCTGTACAACCTGATTGATCAGTATCGTCATCTGGAAAAATACAATAACGGATATGCTTACAATATGATGTTTGTCGGACCCGGCTGGCTGAATAAGATGGGACGTTGGGAAGCTCCTTATGAGTTGCTTGCAAAATCTTACGAGGATGGCATGGCTTACTATGGAAAGCTGAAAAAAGAAGGTAAGCTTGTGGATATGACAATGGCTGAATTTGCTGATTTCTATAGAGCAAATAAGACCTACACAGAGCCGGAATGTGCATTGTGGAAGGATATTTTATATGGATCAAACAAACAGCTCTTCTGGTATGCAGATCCCTATATGAGAGCTTGTGTCAACATGGATCAGGGTGGAGCGATCGTTGATCTCCGTCCGTATGCAGCAAAATTAAAATGGGAGGTTGGTATCGGTACGAAGCATGTACAGGATGCATCTTATCCATTCCTGATTCAGGAGAAATACCGTGCCGGATACTTCACACATTATGCGGGCGAAGGAACTGTCAGAAGTGCAAAGGTCTGCTACAACGGCGAAGAGGTAGATCTGTGTCTGTGCAGAACACATGCTTCTTTTTCACAGGAGGGTAAGACAAGAATCCTGACACTTGATCCGGTGGATATTGAATTTTACGACCTGACAGTGAAACTGCAGACAAAACTGTATTTCGAGGAAGGTGCATCTAACATCAGAATCGAAAGAAATATCCTTGAAATGAGCAATCCGGATGCAGAGGTTACAATCAATGAATATATGGTTGCCTGCTACGGCACAACGGAATATCCGGAGGATATGTCACACATTACACTTTCCGTTAGCGGAAGTGAGACAAAGACGATTGATTATGCATACAAGTGCAGGGAAGAATCTCTGACAGGTGCAACGCAGGCAACTGCTATCATTCCTGATATTGAGACAAAAGTTTCTATGCGCTGTGAAGCTGAAGATGCAACGGGTTATATCAAGGAAGGATATGCATTCTCCCCTATGTTTACTCTTGGATTTACAAAGAAAATCAGAGATAAGGAGGTTGTAACAACATGGCTCAATCTGGAAAAGGCAAATTAAATTACAGATGTCCGTCCTGTTTCATGAGAGATTTGGATATTGATATGTTCTATGATAAGGACAAAGATGAATATTACTGTATCAGATGTCAGTATACCGGAAAGGAATCTGATGTTCTCGAGAAAAATGAAATGGTTCGTTTCCGTTACCGCATGATGCATCAGCGTATTACGGATTTTGATTAAAGGCGAAAGAATAACAATAGAAGAACGGGTATGCTTGTCATGAGCATACCCGTTTGGACTATCAGGATGGTTCTGAAACGTTACAAGATGTGATGATATTCATGAAAAAGAAGGAGACTGAAAATGTTTATAAAAGGTATGGACATCTCGACACTGATCGAGCAGGAGGCATGTGGTGCGAAATATTTCGATCACGGTGAGCAGAAGGATATGATAGAAATTTTAAAGACTTATGGTACAAATTCCGTGAGACTTCGTCTGTGGAATGATCCCTACAGTGAGGATGGCGTGCCATATGGTGCGGGCACAAATGATATAGAAAAGACGATTGCACTTGCAAAACGGGCGAAGAAGGCAGGTATGAGCGTTCTTTTGGATTTTCATTACAGCGATTTCTGGGCAGATCCCGGCAAGCAGACTGTGCCAAAAGCATGGCGCGGCATGAGCGAAGAGGAACTTGAGCAGGCTGTTTTTTCTTTTACAAAGGAAAGTATGGAGCGTCTGCATGCAGAGGGTTGTGCACCGGACATGGTGCAGGTCGGAAATGAGCTTACAAACGGACTGTTATGGCCGACAGGCAAAAAGCCTGCATTCGACAACATTGCGAAATATATCAATGCAGGTATACGGGGAGTTCGTGCGGTGGATAATGATGTAGAGATTATGATTCATCTGGACAACGGTGGATTCAATGAGATGTATGTAGAATGGTTTGATAATTTTATCAAACGAGGAGAGGATTTCCAGATTATAGGCTTCTCCTATTATCCGTTCTGGCACGGCACTTTGGATGAACTGGAATATAACATGCGGGATATGGCGCGTCGCTACCACAAACAACTGGTTGTAGCGGAAGTATCCATGGGCTTTACCATGGAGGATTATGCAGCATACGAAAAACTGGAAACCTCGCAGCGTAAGGGCTATGCTACAAAGCCGGAGCTGGTCGAAAAACTGGAATATCCCATGACAAAACAGGGACAGTGTGATTTTATGGCTGATATCATGAAACGCATCGCATCTATCGAAGGCGGAAGAGGCTTTTATTACTGGGAGCCGGGATGGATTCCTGTTCCCGGATGCGGATGGGCAACAGAGGCTGCGCTTGCGTACACAGGCGAGGCCGGACCCGGCGGTAATGAGTGGGCCAATCAGGCATTATTTGATTATGATGGAAATGCACTGCCGGCACTTGAGGTCATCAGAGATTTTCAGGCATGATCACTTGAGCGGACTGTAGAAGGGTAACGGAAAAGAGAGAAAAAAAAGAACGGAAAAATGCAAACGTTTACTACGATTATTAGAAAATGAAAATCCAGTGAAATTCAAAAATAAGAATGCCTCCGATCCGCGAAATAATATTCATACGGTGAAAGAAGCAAACATAACTTTCTGG
>JAGASC010000275.1 GCA_017621905.1 Roseburia sp. | reverse complement strand
ATATAGTTGGTGCTACCCTATTCGGTAGGCGGTTAGCCTTCTCCAGAGAGTTATAGCTCTGATTACATAGAAATCCACTTACGGAAATCTTGTGAGGAGGTTTGTGCTTATGCTTACAACGGAGCTTTTTATAGCCATCGTCAGCTTATGTATTACTTGCTTTGCTCTTGGTTATACCGTTGGTTCTAAGAGCAAGAAATAGACACAAAAATAACCGCCCCTTGTCCTGCCAGACTGAGCGGTTATCTTAACCAAACATATCAGGGCTAACCGTCTATCGGTAGCACTTATGATATTATACTAGCATTTCTCCGCCCTTGTGTCAAACATATATTCGTTTTCAATGATCCCTTACGGGCTACTCGCAGTGCCATTCGCTCCATCCGGCACTGCTCATTACCTCGACAAATTCCGATTTATTGATACCCCACAACCGCAATAACCCTACAATCCTTTATCAGGTAACATACTTTATCACCCCGCTCATAAGAATACGGTCGATTCATCCTTCCAGGCTTTAAAAATAAACACGTTCGCAGTCAGGATGTTCACCACTCCATCCCACCTGTGGCATTGTACGAATTTTCCACATGTCTTCTTCTGAAATTATCATGTCATCCAACGCCATATTTTCCTTCATTCTTTCATAATTTGCAGACTTTGGAAGAACAATAATTCCTTCCTGATGCAAAAACACAAGACAAAGATGAGGAATGCTTGTATTATACTTTGGGGCCAGTGAATTTAATATTGCATTGTCACTTAATCTTCCACGTCCGATAGGACTCCATGCTTCTAACGCAATTCCATGGTTTTTACAAAATGCACATGCAGAAGCTTGTGTATATCCGGGATGAAGTTCAAGTTGATCTACAGCCGGAACAACATCCGTATGATCCAAAAGGTTTTGTAGATGATGTGGAAGAAAGTTAGAAACACCGATTGATCTTATCTTTCCCTCCTTTTGCAATTCCTCCAATGCCTTCCAGCTTTCTATATCCAAATGTTTCCAATCATCAAAATCCGCTTTCCCATAATCAGGTCTTGGCCAGTGAAGTAAATAAAGATCAATATAATCAGTACCCAAGCGCTTTAAACTATTCTCTAATTCTGATTTTGCATTATCGTATCCCAGCATGTTCCTATCAAGTTTTGACGTAATAAAAAATTCTTGTCGTGGAATGCCACTTTCCTTCACCGCCCTGGCAACATCTTCTTCATTTCCGTAAACTTTCGCTGTGTCTAATAAACGGTAACCGGCCTTTATTGCATCAAGTACAACTTCATAACCGGATTCATTTGTTGCTTTATATGTGCCAAAACCCACACACGGAAGTTTATTTCCATCATTCAAAACAATTTCTCTCATTGGAATCCTCCTTAAATGATCATACTTATCAGTTCCTCCGGCTTATGAAGCACCTTCGTAACCCCAATCGAATGAAGATACGCTTCCTCGCGAAATCCCCATCCAACCATAATCACATCAACGCCTGCATTTTTTGCCGTCTGATAATCCACCTCGGAATCCCCGATATAAACTGTTTCTGCAGAGGTAACGCCAAAGTATTCCATTACGGAATTTACTCCATCCGGATAGGGTTTTCTTCTCTGTCCTTCCTTATCTCCTACCGCGCAGTCAAACACCCCCTTAAAATAATCTTCGCAAAGAAGCTTCACTGCAAAATCTGCTTTATTGGAAACAACCGCCGTCTTTACACCTTGGGATTTCAGGGAAGCGATCACTTCACAGATTCCATCATACGGCTTTGTTTTTATGGCACAGTGGTCTTTGTAATATTCATGGAAACAATGATGCATTTCCTCCACAACATCCTCCTCTGTTCCTGAAGGCACAGCCCGTTCAATCAGCTTGCGGATTCCATTTCCCACAAAGCTTCGAATTTCCGCCAGTGTTCTTTCCGGCATATGGAACTTTCTTAAACAATAATTCATCGTATCAGCAAGATCCTCTATGGTATCCAATATAGTTCCGTCCATATCAAAAATCGCAACCTGATATTTCATAAAAATAACCATTCCTTTCTCACAACCTGCAAACCTTGGACCGCAGGCACAACATTTGTAAAACATCTATAAAGTACATTTAAAGCAACGGTGCAACCACTTTCATAAGATAGCCGATCCACCTTAGTCTCTTGTAACCCTGCCAGATGGTTTCCGGGGTTACCTCACGACATTTTCTGCAGGTTTCTTCAAAATCCTGTTCTATCCCGTCAATACAGGGTGTTTCATACATCCAGGTTGCACACTCAAAATGATGATAGAGGCTGCGGTAATCCAGGTTAATGGTTCCTACAACAGCTTCCTTATCATCCCTTACAAAAACCTTTGCATGGACAAATCCCGGCGTGTATTCATATATTTTTACACCGGAATGCAGCAGGGAGGCATAATGCATTTTTGCCAGTGCATATGGAATCTTCTTATCAGGGATTCCCGGCAGAATCAGTTTTACATCCACACCTCTCTCTGCGGCGAATTTCAGTGCTGCCTCCATCTCCCCATCCAGAATCAGATACGGAGTCATGATATGGACATAGTCGGAAGCCCGGTTGAGAATATCCATATAAACCCGTTCTCCGACTTTATCTTCATCCAGCGGACAGTCCCCGAACGGAAGCACAAAGCCCTGTGTCTTATCTGCCGCAGGAACGGCCCTGTCCAGAAATCCGTCAAACTTTACTTCCTTTTCATCAATATTCCACATCTGTAAAAACATCAGGGTAAAGCTTCTTGCAGCCTCCCCCTTTAACATCACAGCCGTATCTTTCCAATGTCCGAATCTTTCAATGTGATTAATATATTCATCCGCCAGATTTACCCCGCCGTTAAATGCAGTGTGCCCATCAATCACAAGAATTTTCCGGTGATCCCTGTAATTATAATGGGTAGACAGAAGCGGAACCAACGGAGAAAACATTTTACATTTGATGCCAAGTTTTCTCAATCGTTTCGGATAATCATGCGGCAGATTGGCAAATTCACAGGTGCCGTCATACATAACGCGGACATCCAGCCCTTCCTGTGCCTTTCTGGAAAGAATATCAAGTACCTTCCCCCACATCAGACCTTCATCCACAATAAAATATTCCATGAAAATAAACTCTTTGGCCTGCTCCAGCTGGCGAAGCATTTCCTCCCACTTAGCCTCTCCCAGCGGAAAATAGGTCACTTGTGTATTCTCAAAAACAGGATGACAGGAACTGCGGTTAACATACTTTACCAACGCCGCTGCACCGGGTTCTCTTTCTTTCAGCTTTTGCAAAGTTTCTTCGCACTGTGGAATCGCTTCCTTTGTCTGTTTGATCAGATGCTCCACTCTGGCCTTTACCGCCCTGTGTCCAATCTCACTTTGTGTATAAAGATATAGCAGAATTCCAAATACCGGAAATGCCATGATAACCACAAGCCAGGTATTTTTCGCTGTAGAATCCAGTCCGGAATTCAGAAGCTTCAAAACCATGAGAATGGTAAACAGCAGCGTTCCTCCCAACAAATGAGGCAGAATATTTTCAAACCAGTGAAAAACGCTGAACAGTACAAACACCTGTAAAATCAGCAGCAAAGCAAATAACCCCAGCCTGCTGAACAGTGCATGCATTATTCCCTTCTGCCCTTTTCTCAAAAGCAGCAGCCCTGCATTCTCCTCCTCTGTACCCTGTATCTTTTCATCCTGTGTTCCCCTCTCCTGCATATCTTTATCCTGCATATCTCTCTCCTGCCTTTCTTCTGCCGTCCGCTTTTCTTCCAGTATTATAACACATATTTATAACTTTTTGCTCTCTGACAGCAGTTTACATTTTATGAAATTCATGTTAATTTATAAAAAACATCCAGCCAATACAGAAAGAAGGTTTCCTAATGTATAAAGAAATTGCAAAACTTGTATTATATCATGACCTTGGTCAGGACAGTATTATCGTGAAGCTCGCAGAGATTTATAAAGCGTACGAAAATCAGTCAGAGTCTTCCTCTGCACTTGTAACAAGCATCTACAGAGAGATCAAACGCCTTTTAGATCTTGCAACACAATATGGCTTTGATGATAATCTCTGGCACAATTATCTTGCATACCTATTAATTACCAATGAAAATTCTTTCAGTCTGACCTGCGAGAAGGTGGGTGCCAGCGACGGAACCGTCAATACCTTTGCCAAAAAGGACTTTAAAATTTTTAAGTCCTTGTTTGACTTTGATTTCTCCATGATTGAAAAAGATCTGGATATCGACTGTTTCTCTACCATTACAAACTATCACTCCATTCCCAAAAAAGAGCAGATGTACAACCGCAATGTCAGTGAAAAGGTACGAGCAATCAGCCGAAAGATTGAAAATGCCAAAGATGAAAATGAGATATTCGATATCGTCACCGACTTTTACAAAGCGTACGGTGTAGGAATGTTTGGATTAAACAAAGCATTCCGTATCGGCAGAGAACATGACGAGCTTGTCTTTACAGCAATCAACAATACCGACAGTGTATTATTGAGTGATCTGCAGGAATATGAGATACAGAAGAAAAAATTAGTTGATAATACAGAAGCATTTGTTGCCGGCAGGAAAGCCAACAATGTCCTGCTTTTTGGTGACAGCGGCACAGGAAAATCCACCAGCATAAAAGCGATCATCAATGAATATTATGATCAGGGGCTTCGCATGATTGAGATCTACAAGCACCAGTTTCAGGATCTCTCTACCGTCATTTCAAGAATCAAAAACCGCAATTACCGGTTTATCATCTATATGGATGATCTTTCCTTTGAAGATTTTGAGATTGAATACAAATATCTGAAAGCAGTGATCGAAGGCGGACTGGAAACCAGACCTGACAATGTTCTGATCTACGCGACCTCCAACCGCCGCCATCTGATCAAAGAAAGCTGGAATGACAAAAATGACATGGAACATGACGGCGAAGTACACCGTTCCGATACGCTTCAGGAAAAGCTGTCACTTGCACAGCGTTTTGGTGTATCTATCTTCTACGCCAGACCACAGCAGGAGGAATACTTCAATATCGTCCGTTTCCTTGCCAAAAAACATCCTGAAATCCGGTTGGAGGATGCCGAGCTTTGTGCCAAGGCCAATCAGTGGGAGCTGTCCCATGGCGGTATCTCCGGAAGAACCGCACAGCAGTTTATTGATTATCTAGCCGGTCAATATCGTTAACAAAAGAATCGGGTATTTTCTGATTACCTGCAATAAAATAAAACAACAGGAGGCGTTTTACATATGGAAAAAGCAAAACAATTTCTACTTCTTACCATTGCAGGAATGATCAATGCATTCGGCATTACTATTTTTCTGGCTCCCGTCAATCTTTATGACAGCGGCATCTCAGGCACGTCCATGCTGCTTGCCCAGATTACCCCCAAGGCTTTTAGCCTGTCCTTATTTCTGATTCTGTTAAATATTCCCCTGTTTTTGTATGGTTACAAAAAGCAGGGGAAAGACTTCACAATATGCGCTATTTATACGGTTATTATCTATTCTCTGACCGCATGGCTGATTACCGATGTTCTTCCGGTTGATGTCAATTCTGCTTCACCACTTGCAGAAACAGATCTTTTATTATGCTCTGTTTTCGGTGGTGTCATTTCCGGTATTGGTTCCGGACTTGCCATACGATT
>JAGASC010000274.1 GCA_017621905.1 Roseburia sp. | reverse complement strand
TCATGCTTTCATGCTGGTCAGCGGGGCAGAGAGCGTCAGTTTTTTTCTATATGCCCCAACTCTTTCAAAACAGCCTCTTTTTCGTGCTTTCATGCTGCCAGAGGGGCAGAGAGCGCCAGTTTTTTCTATATGCCCCAACTCCTTCCAAAACAACCCCCTTTTCATGCTTCTTTACTGGATAACGGCGCAAGGAAAATCCATTTTTTCCATATGCCCCAGCCATCATTTAAATGACCTTTTTCATATTCACGCTTGCAATCAAGGATATGGACGGCGCAGGCTTGTATAAATTCCCTTCAAAAAATCAATTAAAAAAGGCCGCTGCAGAAATCTACACTTCTACAACGGCCTTTTCTTAAGAAACTTTCTCTCAAAGCCCAAAAACACCAAAAATATTATTTATTTCTGACGAAATTCCTCCGGTACATCCTCAATATCTTTCCAAGTCTCCATGCTTTCTTCCAGCGTCATTCCCTTGCTGATTCCGTCCTTGCGGACTGCATTCACCGCCTGGATTTCTTTCATGCGGGCTCCGGTCAGACTGTAGCCCTTCATGGCAATCAGGGTCGCGATCCACGCCAACATCGGAACGATGCAGAATAACACGATGACTACGCCGTGCATTCCTTCCGCGTATGGCGTATTGCCGTCCGGCAGGGTGTGGATGCCAATCATGGCCACGGCTGCGCCGACGATGGTGGAACCAAGGGAGCTCACCAGTTTATCCACAAGGGAGAACAGGGTTCCCATAATGCCCGGAATGTAGCGTCCGGAACGGTAAGTCTCGTAATCGGAGCAGTCTGCCACCATGGGAATCGGCATATCTGCGGTGGCATAATAGGCGCCATAACCGACTCCGAAGAAGATAATGAACAAAATGGAATATATGTTGATCGGTGTCAAACTTAAGTTAAACGCCGGATTGCCCTGCTTCCAGAACAAGAGCAGTACCAGCACACCCACATACATTACCAGCGCCAGGGCGGTATAGCGCACCAGCGACGCCTTCTGTCCATGTTTCTGGGAGGTCCGAACCGTCAAAAGGAAGAACGGCACGGAAAATACATATCCCAGGATCATCATCGGCAGATACAGTCCGCTATAGTTGTTCATCATTGCTCCGTAGAGCATGCAAAGTACCGTCATGTTGGTGGCAATAGAAAATGCCAGCTTGCATCCTGCCCCTGCAACCATCAGTCTCTGCAATTCTTTGTTTGCCTTTAAAATGGCAACATACTCCCGCAGCGGAACTTTCTCCTGGCGCCCCCCGACGCCAAAGAATTCCGGACGGTCTTTTTCCCAGATTCCGATGACCGCCAAAACGGTAAGCAGCGCTGATACCACAATTGCCAATGGTATCAAAACATCAAAAAATGCTGCGCTGTTGTAACCCCCAAGCTTTTCTCCTAAAATAGGCGCCAAAAATTGTACCAGTCCCATACCAATCAGGCTGGCCACTGTGTTAAAAATCGTAAACAACGGCCGTTGGTTTGGATCGTTGGTCAGACAGGTCTGACCGGATCGTGTACATGCTGTCTGGAATGTATAGCCGATGACATACAGTGCATAGAACAGCACGAAGCATACATAGCGCAGCCACATCATGCCATCCGGTACAATTCTTGCTCCAAAATACAGCAGTAAGGAGGATACAATCATAATCACATTTCCCAACACCATGTATGGGCGGAACTTTCCGAATTTTGTGGAGGTGCGGTCAATTAATGCGCCAATAATTGGATCTGTCACTGCATCAAAAAGACGCATTACTGTGACCATCGTTGTCGCAAACATTAATGCCAGTCCCAAAACCCCATTCGCATAATAAGCGATAAAATTCATGGTCAGGATATAATATACATTTGTTGCCCCGTTATTCATGGGAAACAGGACAAGCTGATATGCTTTTGCCCGATTGACGGACGCTGTCTTTTTTTCCTCACTCATTTTTATCATCCATTCCTTTCGCCTTACGCATAGCTTTCAACATGAAAATTTTTCTCCTTTGACTTTTTACATACAAATGTATAGTCCTGTTCTAAGCAGAGAAAATTTCTTTGTTTGTTTCTTATGCCGCTCTTTCCGTAAGGTTTCTTTCACAATCCCCAGTCGAAGCACCTCAAATACCCCGACCAGGTAATTTCTCAATATTTCTATCTTATTATTTTTTGCTCTTCATTTCTGCCTTATAAGCTTTATAGTTTGCGTAGATTTCACTCTTTTTAAACTTACGGCTCTTCACAATCCACATTACAAGAGACAGGCAGAACAGGAAGGAGAATCCACATGCGATAATCATACACATGGTAACCACAGTCGGCTCAGTCACTTTTATCGTAGTGTTCTTGCCCACACCGTTCATGCCGCAGGAATTTACCAGTGCATACAGGTTGTGGTGGCACGCCTCTCTCATTGCTGTTACGATGACTGGATCATCCTCGTACTCTGGCAGTAAGTTTACGACATATGGCATCATCGCATCAAAATAGGTGGTTCCCGCAAGAATACCGTCCACACCGTTTACATAGGTGGTCAGTACATTGTCGGTGATGCTCTTGCCCAGGTTGCCCCACTCGCCGCGCATAATGCCGGTTACAAGACCCTTGTTACCGCCGGACCACTGAGTTCCCCAGCGGGTATATGCCATCATGACGCCGTTTGCATTTCCGTACTCGAAAGGAGCCTGGAATGCTTTTAAGTAAATTTCGCGGGCTGCCTGCTCGCCAATCCATACGCCAAGACCGATACGGTCCTGCTCACTGTCGTTCAATGCGAAATGTTTCATTACCACATCCACACCTTTGGCCTGAATTGCAGCCACTTCATACTGGCTGATTTTTCCGGATAAGAATCCGTCTTCGCTGTAATACTCAAAGTTACGTCCACCGTAAGGTGTTCTGTGGATGTTGTTGCCAGGGCCGTACAGACATGCGATTTCTGCCTCTAAGCAGTTATTACCAATTACTTTTCCGACCTCAGTCATCAAATCTACGTTAAAAGTTGCTGCCATCACGTCCTCAGAGGTAAATGCAGTTGCCTCCAACTGAGTTGCACCTGAACCAAGCAGGGATGCGGTCAGACCCTGGGGACCGTTCTCCTCACGGGTACCCGGTGCCTGCACAGATTCCACAGGCATGGTCCAGTGGAATGCATCACCAATCAGGCTTACCATCTCATCAAAGGTCAGCTGATCTAACAATGCCTCCCACTGAGGATCGTCATAGGAAAGACCAACCATATCCGCTAACTTCATACCATTGTTCTCTCCCAATGCAGGCATCATAATTTTTTGGTCCGCATAATCTGCCGGGTCATACTGAATATCCTGCAAATCTTCCACCATCTGCTCCGTCAGAGCGAGCTGCGCAGCCTCGCTTGGGAAGGTCTCTGTCCAGTTATTTCTGGTCAGGTAGGTAATGTTTTGTCCGCCATTGCCGGAATACAGATTGATATCTGCCTCGGAAAGCTGATTTGTAATTTCGGTTCCGTTTATGGAAGTTGCATAGGTCGCAGCATCGAAGGACGGGTTGTTCCACTGATATGTAAGCTCGGCATTTCCCTCTGCGTCCATACGTCCCTTCGTATTTGCTACGGTGTATCCTTTTGCAGTCAGAATATTGTTTACTGCGTTGTGTGCGTCGGTAGCTACCGTCAGGTAGTAATCGCCGTCGTCTAAAATATAGGTCCCTGCACCGTATGTGTCATAGGAAGCCAGCTCTCGCTTGTCTACATAAACGGTAATAGTCTCGGAAGCGCCCGGTGCAAGGATGCCGGTCTTTCCGAATCCGCAAAGTGCTACGGAAGCCTTCTCCACCCCGTTTTCAATGTCGTATGCGGTGTATGGAGACTGTGCGTATACCTGAACGGTTTCTTTTCCGGAATAGGTATCGCCGGTATTGGTTACTTTTACAGTTACTTCGAACTGGTCGGTAGAAGCGTTATATTTTACGTTCATGCTGCTGTACTCGAAATCTGTATAGCTTAAACCATATCCGAAGGGGAATGCCACGTCGTCGCTGTATGCATATTCTCCTGCATTGCCGGTGCCCATGACATAATCCTCGTAGCGGGTCTCATAGTATTTGTAGCCTACATAGATGCCTTCCTGATAAATCATGTAGGTACTTGCGTTTTCAGGAATGATGCCCGCTTCGTAGCCTTCGTAGGTGATCGGAACGAAGTTTGCCATTGCAGGAGAGGAATAGTTATCATAGCAGTAGGTGTCTACCAGACTGCCGGACGGGTTTATTTCACCGGACAGGATTTCTGCCACTGCGTTGATACCGGAAATACCTACGTCGCCGATCCAGAGGCATGCGTCGATGTTATAATCGTTGTTTTTTAAGAAATCCACCTGTAACGGGTTTGCGGTGTTGAGCAGTACGATGATTTTTTTCACGGTACCGTCCGCTTTCATCGCTGCTAAATTTTCCATCATTTCTTTTTCATTTTCATCCAGCGCAAGGTAGTTTGTGGATGCGTACTCAAGGTCTGCGCCCTCACCGCCCACGCGGGAAAATGTAACGATTGCTGCATCTCCGTAGGAAGCTACGGAATCTTTCACTTCATCGGTATAAAGCTCCCAGGGCAGCTCAGATACATGGGCAGCCTCAAGGGAAACCACTCCGCCGACCTCACGCAAATATTCTGCGGTGTCTACTGCATAGAAATTCCAGAGTGTCTCGTTTACCAAAAAGCCGGAATCCTCCAGTGCAGTTTTTAATGTATCCGCCTTAGAAGCGTCAATGTTGCCGGAACCGGTTCCACCGTACACCAGGTTTACGGATGAGTTGGAAAAGCAGCTGACGGATGCGCCTGCTTCCAGCGGAAGGGCATTATTCTCGTTCAAAAGAAGGGCTGCACCCTCTGCCTCTACCTGTTTACAAATTTCCAGACCATACTCGATCATTTCTTCTGCGGATGCAAAATCGGATGTAAAATAGGTTGCACTTGCATCCTCGTTTTCCAGCTGCCAGAAGGTTCCCCCCACGAAAGCCGCAACGGTGTTGTCAAACATGTTCAAAAGAATGGTTGCGGGTATCATAATGATCGCAACGATTGCACTTAAGATGGTCAGTCCCTTCCAGGGTCTGATGTTTTTTCTTCTTGCCTTGTGATAAGTTTTTTTACGAGCTTTGTATTCTTTTTTCAGCTCTTTCTTCTTGTCGTCCATGACGTCCTCCCTATTATATACATATTTGTGGGTTTCGCCTGCCTGCTTCGCAGTCAGTTCCCTTCGCATTCCGCCCTTCGTGCCACATGCCAAGGAACGGCGTTTGCCAAATCCAGGAAAGTGCATGCAAGCAAGCATGCATTCCCTGCACTTGACTCACTGCTAAACCCAGTTTTGACTCTTGCCCTTCTGAACCTTGTATTCAGGTCTGGGCTGCTTTGTTTTATATATGATTGCCGTATCCGTGAGCTTTCCTGCTCTTACCTCCAGATGATTCTCTGCCTCCAGTGTCACATTAAAATGGAACGCATGCTCACCCTGTTTTGTCTCGATGAGCTTTCCATTGTTGTAGAGGGAAACCTCTTTTTGGTTGGTGTATACGGTAATCTTTGAAACCTTCTCCGTGCGGTATTCATACCGCTTGCCGCACAGGTGGACGAAGGGTTCGTCGCTCCACCATGCTTTATAAATGTAAAAACTGTCTTTTTTGATTCTGCGGTCAAAAGTCACAAGTCCTTTGTGATTCATACCGGGCTCCCCGCCCTGGTTTCTCGCATCCGCCGCAAAATCAAACATGTTCCACACATAGGTGGACCACAGGAACGGATGCCGCTCAAAGCATTTCAGCATATACTCATGGTATTTTGCCTGATATTCTTCGGTGTGATCCCCGCGTCTCGGGTGCCTGCTGTGGAGGTTTGGCATCCCTTCCGCACCGTATTCGGAATATCCGAGACAGCGATTCGGATATTTCCAGTGGTAAAATTTCATAAATAAGTCGTTTAAGAAAAGCCCCGGCACGTACCAGCCCAGGTAAAGGTTCCACGCCACCACATCCGAAATTTTTGTCACCGGATGGAATGGACTGCACATGGCGTAGCAGGCCAGTGTGGTAAACCTTGTAGGGTCAAATTCTTTTACGAACTTCTGCAATTCGCGATGGTTGTCCAGCATATCTGCCCTGTGTTTTCCGGAGATGGTAATCTCGTTGGAAAGTCCCCATGTCACGATACAGGGGTGATTGTAATTCTGCACAATCAATTCCCGCATCTGGAAAAAGGTGTTCTCCCTGCCCTCCGGCATATGCGCGGAAATGTAAGGGATCTCTGCCCAGACTACCATGCCGTACTGATCGCACAAATCATAAAAATGCTGATTGTGCTGATAGTGTGCAAGACGGATGGTGTTGGCTCCCACCTCCCGGATGAGCTCCATGTCCTGCTCCATCTGCTCATAGGAGATGGCATTTCCAATTCCTTTCCAATCCTGGTGCCTGGACACGCCACGGAGCGGATAAGACTTTCCGTTTAAGAAAAATCCTTTGTCCGGGTCAACGGAAAAAGTGCGTATTCCGCATTTACACTGGATTTCGTCCACCACTTCCCCGTTTCTGCACAAGGATGTCTGTACTGTATACAAATACGGATCTTTTACACCGTTCCATAGATGTGCCCCCGGCGCTGTAAGCTCTGCAGTACATTTTCCTGAACTTCTTGCCTGACTGCCGGATACTGCTGTATCTTTCTTTTCCGATGCCATATGCTTCGAATCTATTTCAGTTTGGAAATCCATTCTTGTCTCCGGACGCATTTCTGTTTCCGTCACAAGATTCCCTTCTGCGTCCAACAGTTTTACACATACCTGCAGCTGCTCTTTTTTCAGATCTGCCACATTGGTGTAAGCAATGACATTGACAATTCCCGT
>JAGASC010000273.1 GCA_017621905.1 Roseburia sp. | reverse complement strand
GAAAATGACATTGACCGCGTGGTGCATTTGCAGCGGAGAGCCATGTGGACCGCAGCATCAAGAACCCGTAGGTGTTTGTAAAGACCAACGTCCTTGGCACTGCAGTCATGTTAAACTGCGCGAAGGAAGCCTGGGAGCTGCCAGATGGAACCTTCAAAGAGAATAAGAAATTTCTTCACGTGTCCACCGACGAGGTGTACGGTTCTCTGGAGGACGACGGAACCTTCTTTTATGAGACGACGCCGTATGCTCCGCACAGCCCATATTCAGCCAGCAAGGCGTCCAGCGATTTCCTGGTAAAGGCATACATTGATACCTATCATTTCCCGGCGAACATTACCAATTGTTCGAACAATTACGGTCCTTACCAGTTCCCGGAAAAGCTGATTCCGCTTATTATCAACAACGCATTGCAGGGCAAAAAGCTTCCGGTATACGGGGACGGCAAAAATGTCCGTGACTGGCTGTACGTGGATGATCACGCCAAAGCCATCGACATGGTGCAGGAGTTTGGCCGTCTGGGCGAGACCTACAATGTGGGCGGACATAACGAAAAACAGAATATCGAAATTATCAATATTATTATTGATACATTGCTGGAGATGTTGCCGGAGGAAGATCCGAGAAGAGAATTGGTAAGCAAGGATCTGATTACTTACGTGGAGGACAGAAAAGGCCACGACAGACGCTATGCCATTGCTCCGGACAAGATCAAAGCAGAAATCGGCTGGGAGCCGGAGACCATGTTCAAGGATGGCATCAAAAAGACGATTGCCTGGTTTTTCGAGCATGAGGACTGGATGAAAAATGTGACCAGCGGCGACTACCAGAAATATTATGAGGATATGTATCAGGGCAAGTAACAAATAGGACAATCACAGCAGTACCGTCCAAAAATGGGGCGATACTGCTTGTTTGCGTTTTATAATTAAGTAATAATTAAGAGATATTATGATAAAAATTAAAGAAAAATCTGGTATTTTAGTTTAAAAAAAGAAAGGATTTGAACATGAAAGGAATTATTCTTGCCGGAGGCTCCGGCACCAGACTGTATCCATTGACGAAAGCAATTTCCAAGCAGATTATGCCGGTTTATGATAAACCGATGATTTATTATCCGTTGTCCACGCTGATGCTGGCGGGGATCAGAGAGATACTGATTATCTCAACACCGAGAGATCTGCCGGTATTTGAGGAACTGTTCGGAGATGGCAGTCAGCTTGGGATGAAGTTTTCCTATGCAATCCAGGAGGTTCCGAGAGGATTGGCGGATGCGTTCCTTATCGGCGAAGAATTTATTGGAAAAGATTCTGTGGCGTTAGTGCTCGGAGATAATATTTTCTATGGACAAAGCTTTTCGAAAGTGCTTATGAATGCGGCAGAACGGACAGAAACCCAGAAGGGAGCTACCATTTTCGGCTACTATGTGCGGGATCCAAGGGAATACGGCGTGGTGGAATTCGATGAGAATGGGAAAGCACTGTCTATTGAAGAAAAACCGGAGCACCCGAAGTCAAATTATGCGGTGCCGGGACTTTATTTTTATGACAATGATGTGGTTGAAATTGCAAAAAATGTGAAGCCTTCAGCGAGAGGTGAGCTTGAAATCACTACTGTAAATAACGAGTATCTGCAGAGAGGCGACTTGCGGGTAGAGACACTGGGCCGTGGTTTCGCGTGGCTGGATACCGGTAATCACGACATGCTCCTTGCGGCAGCAGATTTTGTGTCTGCTTTTCAGAAGCGTCAGGGACTCTATATTTCCTGTATCGAGGAGATTGCATACAAGAGGGGCTTTATCGACAGAGACCAGCTGGTGAAGCTGGCACAGCCGCTGCTTAAGACAGATTACGGCAAATATCTTATGGAGATTGCAGAAGGACTGTAAAGTTGAGAGTTGACAGGGAAAGTTGGTTAGGCTCTCAGGAACGTGAAAGTGAATAGATGAAAGAACGTAACGGTGAAGATACGGAACAGTTATGAAAGAACAGAATTACGAAAGGCAGGACCGGATAAATGGGAAAAATAAAAGTAACAGACAATTGTAACGGAATCGCAGGGTTAAAGGTAGTGGAGCCGCAGGTGTTCGGTGATGAGCGAGGCTACTTTATGGAGACATACAATTATAATGATTTTAAGGAGGCTGGCATCGACTGTACTTTTGTACAGGACAACCAGTCAGCGTCCAAGAAGGGCGTGCTGCGTGGGCTGCATTTTCAGATCAATTACCCGCAGGACAAGCTGGTGCGTGTGGTAAACGGTGAAGTGTTTGACGTGGCGGTGGATTTAAGAGAAGGGTCCAAAACCTTTGGAAAATGGTTCGGTGTGACACTTTCAGCTGAAAACAAGAAGCAGTTTTTTATTCCCAAGGGCTTTGCCCACGGATTTATCGTATTATCCGATTATGCAGAGTTCTGTTATAAGGTAACAGATTTTTACCATCCAAATGACGAGGGCGGTTTGCTCTGGAAAGACCCGGAGATTGGTGTGGAGTGGCCGATGCCGGAGGGCATGACGGAAGCAGACCTGATACTTTCCGATAAGGACAAGGTCTGGGGCGGCATCTCAGAATATGTGGAAAAACAGAAATAGAATGCCCAAAGCAAAGAAATAAAAAGTCCTCTTCCATAGGCGGGGGATGGGAAAGGCAGTAAATGAAGAAAAATAAAAGTCTGATTGCGACTCTGATAGAAAATAGAAAATTAATATGGAATCTGGCAAAGGACGATTTTAAAAAGAAATTTGCCGGCTCCAATCTGGGGGTTATCTGGGCCTTTATCCAGCCTGTAATTACTGTACTGCTGTACTGGTTTGTTTTTGAAAAAGGACTCAATGCCAAAGCGGCCAACTTAAGGACCGGTATTGAAATTCCTTTTGTGCTGTGGCTGATGGCAGGACTGGTGCCCTGGTTTTATTTTCAGGATGCATGGAACAATGGAACCGGTGTGCTGAATGAGTACAATTATCTGGTAAAGAAGGTCGTATTCAAAATTGAAATTCTGCCGGTAGTCAAAATGGTATCCGCACTGTTTGTTCACATGTTTTTTGTGGTATTTATGATTGTGCTGTTCTGGCTTATGGGATATGCTCCGGATTTGTACGTATTGCAGGTCATTTACTATTCTTTTGCAATGATTATGCTGTTGGTCGGCCTTGTGTATGCCACCAGTGCAGTTGTGGTGTTTTTTAAGGATTTGTCACAGATTGTGGCATTGATTATCCAGGTGGGAACCTGGGCAACGCCGATTATGTGGAACATCGAGACCATGGAGGATATTCCGGGCTGGGCTATCACCTTATTAAAACTCAACCCCATGTACTATGTGGTCTCCGGTTACCGGGACGCGCTGATCAACAAGGTGTGGTTCTGGGAACATCCGGAACTTACGGTGTGGTTTTGGGTAGTGACTGCGGTTATTTATGTGATTGGAATCCGCATATTCCGCAAACTGCGTATGCTGTTTGCAGATGTGCTGTAAAGATGGTGTTGTGAGAGCCACACAGAAATTTGCGAGGTAGTAATGAGTGACTATGCGATTCAGGTAAAAAATGTTTCAAAAATATATAAACTATACAACCGCCCGTCGGACCGGCTCGTGGATACTTTTGGGCTTCCGGGACGAAAGAAGTTTAAAGAGCATAGAGCTTTAAACGATGTATCTTTCGAGGTAAAAAAGGGAGAGACGCTGGGCATCATCGGAACCAACGGCTCCGGAAAGTCCACGATCCTTAAAATTATCACCGGAGTCTTAAATCCCACCGAAGGCGAGGTTCTGATTGACGGAAGAATCTCTGCACTGCTGGAACTAGGAGCAGGTTTTAATTATGAGTACACCGGTATCCAGAATGTATATTTAAATGGCATGATGATGGGCTTTACCAACGAGGAGATTGATGCAAAACTGCAGGAAATACTGGATTTTGCGGATATCGGAGAGTTTGTGAATCAGCCGGTGAAGACCTATTCCAGCGGTATGTTCGTGCGCCTGGCATTTGCGGTGGCAATCAACATTGATCCGGAAATTCTGATCGTGGACGAAGCGCTTTCCGTGGGAGATGTGTTTTTCCAGGCAAAATGCTACAAAAAATTTGATGAGTTCAAAAAACAGGGAAAAACGATTCTATTTGTAAGCCATGACCTGGGCAGTGTGGTCAAATATTGTGACAGAGTTGTGCTGTTAAATAAAGGAGACAAGCTTGACGAGGGAACCCCTAAGGATATGGTGGGCCTCTACAAGCGGGTTCTGCTGGGGCAGACAAAGGAAGCGCAGGAGAAAATGCTTTCCAGAGTGAGTGAACAAAACGGCGACAGCAATTTGTGGAAAAATCATTATATTTTGAATAAAGATGTGGATGAATACGGCACCGGGAAAGCGGCGATTGTAGATTTCGCCATTATTGACGAGAAGGGCCAGTACACCAATTGTATCGAAAAGGGCACCCGGTTTCAGATAAAGTCAAAAGTGCATTTTTACGAGGAGATACCGGAGCCCATATTTACCTATTCCTTTAAAAATATCAAAGGAACCACAATTACCGGAACAAATACCATGTACGAGCATGCCAGTGCCGGAACGGTGCAGGCTGGAGAGGAGTACGTGGCCACCTTTGAACAGGAGATGTTTTTACAGGGTGGTGAATATCTGTTATCCATCAGCTGTACCGGCTATGATGCCAGTGGATTTACGGTTTATCACAGGCTGTATGATGTCTGTTATGTGACGGTTATCTCAGATAAAGATACGGTGGGATTTTATGATATGAATTCGAAAACTTCGATTGAGAAATGTTAGAACGGATGCTGAAATAATGGGAAAGGAGAGGGAAGGTATTTGAGAACAGACAAAAGTGATGCCAGAAAAAGTGAATCACAACAGGCAACAGACCAGCTGTCTGAACTGTTGCCACAAGAGAATATGGACAAAATGAGTTATTCCCGACTCTTTTCTCATTCCAGGCTGCGGGGCAATATTATTCGCTGGTACCCGGTGGAATCCGGGCAGCGGGTGCTTCTTGTGTCGGAACCCTGTGTGGCACTCAAAGAAGCTCTGCGCGAAATGGGTGCAGAGGTGACGGCAGCACCATTGGATGGAACATCTGCGGAGACCGCGTACAAAGCCATGGAAAAGGATGATGCGTCCGACTGCTTCCGGGGCGATACATTCGGAAAGGTTTCGGGTAAATATGATATCATCCTTCAGGTGGGAGTTTTTGATACAGGAGAAAAAAATACGCAGATTGCCTGGAAAGAGCGATTGGTGCAGTATCGTTCCCTTCTGAAAGAAAAGGGAATACTGTTTTTAGCTGTGCCAAATCGGTTTGGATTGAAATATTTTGCGGGCTGCCAGGATGATTATTATGATGAGTACTTTGCAGGACCACAGGGATATACTCCGGAGATGACCAGGGCATCCTTTGGAAAAAAAGAATACGAAAGGCTCTTAATGGAGGCGGGCTTTTCCACAATAGAAACCTATTATCCCTATCCGGATTACCGTTTTCCAAACGCTGTCTATTCGGACGAACGGCTGCCGGAACCGGGAGAATTGACGGACAATATCTGTAACTTTGATAAAGACAGATATGTATTGTTTGATGAGGCAAAGGTGTTTGGAGGTCTGGCAGAGGAGGGGCTATTCCCGGCTCTTGCAAATTCATTTCTCTTTGTCTGTCACAGGAAAACACCGTTTCTGGAAGGGTGTGACAGTACAGGGCAAAGCGGTGCAGGGGAAAACGGGCTGGAGAATCAATCTGATCAGGCATGCAGGGAACACATGATTTATTCCAAGTTTTCTGTGGAGCGGGATGAAAAGTTTCAGATTCGTACAGATATTGTTCAGGCTGACAGGCGCGTGGTGCGCAAATACCCTCTGACGAAGGCGGCGGAGAAGCATGTGGCCCATATGGAGTCGAACTATGAAAAGCTAAAAAAACAGGCGGAAGGAACGATATTGCAGTTTTGTCCGGTAAAAATGGTGCAGGGGGCAGCGGAATTTCCATGGGTGAAGGGAGAGGCACTGCAGCATAGACTAAAAAGGCTGTTAGAGCAGGGCGACGAGTCAGCGGCAGAGCAGCTGATTTGCCAATATGTTGAAGTGATAACAGCACTGCCCGGGACAGAGGCGGTGGATGTGGATTTGATTTTTCCCAATATTCTGGTGGATGGAGAGGTCTGGAATGTCATTGATTACGAGTGGACCTTCGAGGCGGCTTCCTCGCCTGCTATTCCGACAAAATGGGTAATATACCGGGCAATGTTTTATCTGTCTATCGAACTGCCGGGCTATGAAATGACGAAGCTGCCAAAGCTGTTAAAGCTGGCAGAGATTACCCCGGAGGAAGAGAAAAAATTTGTAGCCGGGGAAAGCAGGTTTCAGGCATACCTCAAAGGCAGCACGCTTCCAATCCAAAATATGGTGGATTTGTTGGGCAATCAGGTGATACCTTTTGAAGGAAATGAAAATCCTAAGGATCAGGAGGCAAAGCGCCGGATGAATCTTGCCGAAAAGGATGCAAAAAAGCTTTTCTTCCATCTTGACCGGGTGGAAAAAAGTGATGGAAAAGGAATTCTCGCCGGCTGGGCCTGTGCGAAAACCAGAAACGGAGCATATATACCGGTCCACATTACGGTGTTTGACCGGGAGGGTAATTCTGTGGGACGGGCCGTGGAGCGCATGGAACGGGCGGATGTGGCGGCAGTGTTAAAGGCAGAGACAGATTTTCCGTATTGGGGATTTCATGTTTCCTGGAGTCTTGCGGCAGACCGGAAATTTACGCTCCGGTTAAATGCGGGCAAGTGTCAGAAGGAAATTGTGATATTCGAATAAACAGGAATGTGTCAGTCTTCATTCAGCAAACTGTGCAAAGATACATTTTTGGGGAATGTGGTGATTTTCTACAATAAATCGGGAAAGGAACTGAAAGGATATGTACCAATCAAAGGATAAAATTCAAAATTTAATGCTTTTGGCAGTGGATACCATATGTGTTTTGGTCAGCTATTTTCTGGCCGGATGCTTCTGGTATATGTTTT
Source organism: Roseburia sp. (assembly GCA_017621905.1). GTDB lineage: Bacteria > Bacillota > Clostridia > Lachnospirales > Lachnospiraceae > Roseburia. The sequence goes on along the minus strand of JAGASC010000273.1, from coordinate 2,327 downwards.
ACCGCGGCGTGACTTTTCGGCGAATGTTGGCGGAGCTGTCCGGAGATATTGAAACATTGGTGATTGCCTATGGGGTAATTGCAATATTTTTCAACTACAATGAAAAATTTATGCAGCGAGGCAAACTGGATGAGCTTAAAAGTGTCATAAAAATGAATGTGCTGTTCGCAGCCGTCATTTCCATGATAGAATTCGCAAGGCATGAGACATCGCCGATGTCTCGTGGTATTTCTTATTCCACTGTCATCATTAATCTTTTTCTGATGTATGTGGTGCATTTGCTGTTGAAACATTATCTGCTGGTGGTTCACAGAAACAAATCCTCTGTAAATCAGATGCTGCTTCTCACCACGTTGGACCGTGCGGAAGATATTTTGCGGTCGGTGGCAAAGGAACGGGAATGGACGAAGCGCATCACGGGAATCATAATTATTGATGACAATATGGTAGGGCAGAAGATTTATGATGTGCCTGTAGTGGCAGGTTATGACGATATGCTGGAATACGCCAGAAGGCAGATTGTGGACGAGGTGTTTATCAGTGTGCCTTACGACACCGGGGAATCCCTGTACAATATTGTTATGGAATTTGAAAATATGGGAGCCAGGGTTCATCTGTCAGTGGAAGTTTTAAATCGGTTTACCGAGTTTAATGTGGCGCTGGGGAATATGGGAGATATTCCTGTTATCACATTTTTTAACAACTACTATGATTACCGTAAACTGGCAGTCAAGCGTTTGATAGACATTGCGGGAGCACTGGTAGGAATTCTGATCACGGCTGTGGTTACGATTTTTCTGGCCCCCCCGCTTTTGCTGGAGTCGCCGGGACCACTGATTTTTAAACAAAAGCGTGTGGGAAGAAACGGAAGATATTTTTATATGTATAAATTCCGTTCCATGTATATGGATGCGGAGGAGCGGAAAGCAGAACTGATGAAGCAGAATGAGATGGATGGTCTCATGTTTAAAATGGAAAATGATCCCCGTGTGACAAAGGTGGGAAAATTTATCCGAAAGACCAGTATTGATGAGTTTCCGCAGTTCTTCAATGTCTTGAAAGGTGATATGAGTCTGGTGGGAACCAGACCGCCGACACTGGACGAGTTCGTGCAGTACAAGTCCTATCACAAGCGGCGTTTGAGCGCAAGACCCGGTATCACCGGCCTCTGGCAGGTCAGCGGACGCAATGACATTGATAACTTTGAGGATGTAGTAAAGCTGGATTTGGAATATATTGACAACTGGTCCATTGGTCTTGACATTAAAATACTTTTAAAAACGGTAGGTGCAGTATTCAAGCATACCGGAAAATAATGAAAGGTATGGTAACAGATATGAACAAAAATTACGAGGAAGAATACACATTATTGGAAATTGCGAAGTACAATCTGAAAAAATGGCCGATTTTGCTCATCTGCACAATGCTTTGCGGTCTGCTGGTGGGAGCCTACGGCTATAAGAACACAGAACCCAGCGTGATATATTATGAAGAGTTACAGCAGGTAAATGGTGCATATTTTGTCAGCGAGTATAATGATACCAGCATCAATGAACGTATGTATGATATGCAGCAGGTAGCATTAAGCCATGGTACCTACGAGCGTTTTTTGGAGGAGACCGGCTACGAGATGACCTATAAGGAATATACAAATATGTTCGGCTACAGCAATTATATTGTCACCAGCGTGCAGAATCTGTATATTGCATATCCCGAGACCTACGGAAATGTAACAGTGACAACAGAGGAAGAGGCAATTCTTCTGATGCAGCAGCTGATGGATGCACAGGTGTCTATGTATGACGCGTACATGGGGGCGGATGCAATCCGGATCTTAAGTGCGCCCTATACCACATCTTTTACCCAGGCATCCTCCGATACCGCCACAACCACAAAGGATTTGCTGATGGCGACCGCAAAAGGTGCAGTGGCAGGTGCTTTCCTGGGACTGCTTTTGGGCATTATTGTGGTTTCCGCCGTATACCTGATTGGCACGGTGGCAAAACAGGCGAAAGAAATCGAAGAAAAATTGAAGGCACCGGTGGTAGCATTTGTGCATAAGGATGACCGGGATGAGGAGTTTAAAAAAGTGAATCTGTTCTTAGAGCAGAAGCCTGGAGCTGCCGAGACCATCTGTTACATTCCGCTTCAGGAGAAAAATGCAGACGGTGGTTATGACCTGGCAAAAACCTTTGCCCGGATGAATCAGAAAACGTTATACATCAATCTCTCTGCGGAGGCAGAGGAAAAGGGACCTTCCGTCAGCGATTATCTGTTTGGAAAATGCGGCAGGAGCGAAATCACAGTAACCACAACGGCAGACGGTG
>JAGASC010000272.1 GCA_017621905.1 Roseburia sp. | reverse complement strand
GGTCTTCACACAGAGACGGAGTTCCTTGTGTTCCTGGGGAGCAGCTGCTTTTACCTGCAAATGCAGCCAGTAATGTGTGTCGACTCCGCCAAAAAGAATATTGGGCTCATAGGGTTTCCAGTTTTCACTTAATGCTGGCGGAAGGTTGGTAGTTTTGTACTGCAGGCATTCTATGTAGGTATATTCTACATTTTCCTGCTGCAGGACATAGAGTTCTTTCAGTTTTTCTGTCATGACACGTATTTTTTCTTTGATAAAGTCCATTCGTGATACCTCCTTGTATCCTTGAATCATGATCTTTCGGCAACTGCACAGACTATGCTGTATTCGCTTGCCGGTTATCTTTTGGGATTACGCTTCAGTTGTTGCTGCGAAAGATAACCTTTTTTGCTATTATATGGTCTGCTTCCATAAATGACATCTCTTGACATGATATATTTTGTGTGTTATTGTGACATCGCGAGGTGAGAAAATGGATGTAAAAATGTTGGAGGCGAAAAATCATATTGATGCCTTTGCCGGCTGTCTATGCAGGTATGTAAGGAGCGATACTGAATATTTCAGGCCTCATTATCATAATTATTATGAGCTTTTTCTTGTTATGAAGGGAAATGTATGCCATATCATTAATTCAAAGGAGCAACTGCTGCGCGAAGGCCAGCTTTTGTTTATTCGTGATTTTGATGTACACGATTACATACGGGGAGACGACAATTATTTTGAGTTTATTAATCTGGCATTTTCCAGGGAAACACTGGAATCCCTATTCGCCTTTTTAGGCACCGGCTTTCCGTCGGAGGCGCTCCTTACGGCGGCATATCCTCCGGTTGTGAGTCTGTCCGAGAAAGATAAGGAGAAGCTGGCTTACGATTTTATTGAACTGAATGTGAACTCTGATGGGGATTATATTCGGTTTAAGGCTCGTTCCCTGTTGACTTATATTTTTTCAAATTATTTTTATAATTATGTGGAAGAAAAGACACAGATTCCGGCCTGGCTGGAGATTACATATGAGCAGATGAAGCGGCCCGAGAATTTTACGCTGGGAGCTGCGCAGATGTATCAGTTGTCCGGAAAAAGCAGGGAGCATCTGACACGCTGTATGAAACGATATTATGACACTACGCCGAATGCCTTTGTGGCAGAATTGCGGTTGGGGCATGCTGCTAATCTGCTATTGATCAGCAACCTGAAGGTGACGGATATCTGTTATGAATGTGGTTTTGAAAATTTGTCCTGGTTTTATAAAATTTTTGCGGGGAGGTATGGTATGACGCCATCGGAGTACAGGAAACAGTACAAAGATAATAAATAGCAAAACGATTCAAAACGATTCCCTAAATCCCTCATTACCATTTGAGATGTAATAGAATATACCCAAGAACAACGAGAACTGGTGTGTTGAATGATTTACCACAAATTATTCAACACACCAGCCGCTTATTTTATGCCTTATAAAATATGAGTAAAATAATTAGATGTTTCGCCTTCTCCGCGAAATAAATACCATTGCTAATCCAACGATTGACAGGCACAACACAAACACCATTTCCATAATCGGAGCCTCATCACCGGTAGCCGGGGCTGTCTGACTTGTAGTCTCTGCTTTCGTCTCCACTTTGGCCTCCACCGTTTTTGTATCCTCAGGTTTCGTATTCTCAGGTTTCGTGTCCTCAGGTTTCGTGTCCTCAGGTTTTGTATCCTCAGGTTTCATATCTTCAGGATCAGTGCTAGACTGCTTCGGCACAATGGTAAAGGATGTCTCTGCCAAACCATTCTCGAAAATAACGGACAACTTATGTGTACCGCTTGAGAGCGAACTGATAAATTCTGCATTCAAGGTAATTACAATATCATCAGCAATCACATAATTTTTTGCATCAACAGTTTTTCCATCAACACTGACGCTTACGAAATAGGCAGAATCCGGTTCTACATCCACCGTCAGCGATGTTCCTTCCACAATACTCTGATTTTCAGAACCTTTCGCAAATCCATAATCCATCGGCGCCGGTTTCTCTTCCAATGCCAGCATAGCACTTCGAAGCATCTGGTAAACCTCTAACAGGCTTTCCAGAGAACTTTCCTTTGAGACACTTTCTGCGCCGGTCAGAGCTTCCTCCATGATTCCCCAGTTGCGGTAGCTATCCGCATCCTGGTTCGCTGCCCATTCTTTCATATTTTGAATATCCCGCCAAACCGAATCGTTCTGCGGCTTCACAACCCGAATCGTACAGCTTGCACTGAATTCACCCATCACTGTAGTAACCGTTATCGTAGCCTGTCCGGTTCCAAGCGCAGTCACACTCCCGTTTTCATCCACGGCTGCCACTGCCGGATTGCTGCTTTCCCATACTAAGCCCTGATTGCTCGCATAGAACGGGACTACCTCAGCATTTAAACTCAGTGTTGTGCCCTGATATGTGGTCAATTCCTGTCCTTCTTCTTTCAGATAGACATCCCGGACAGCGTTTGGATCCTCAGTTTCATATTTGTAAGTCAGATAATTGTAAACATCTTTCAGTTCCTCATCTGTCAGCGCGCGATCATACCACAGGATTTCGCATGCGACACCTTTCCACCAATATTGATTCTTACCTTTACCAATGTAAAGCAAATCATCATTTAATTTTGTCTCAGTTCCAGCCCGCTCTGCCTCGCCAAAGCTCTCGCCATTTACCATTATTTCATACTTGTTTCCGGTGTCATTAGCGCTCCACCGAACTGCAGTAGTAGTAAAGTCGGTAGTCTCTGCATCCCTATTTTCTGCAAAGCCCATATTATTAAGGTCGAACGTGCCAAAACGGGTACTTATCGCATTCTTGTAAATACCAAGGTAGACAGTGGAATTCCATTTCGTCTCTCCCACATATAGCAGGGTTCCCCTCTGCCCATTAAAATTGAGATCCTTTGAGGGATTATACTCCTCTATCGCTCTATAACCTGCTGCATATGCAATGACTGTATATCCTTTTCCTCCATTTAATGCATCCGTTTCAAGCTGCATCTCCAAGGAACCCGTACCATCAAATACGAGTCCGGCTTTTCCGTTGACAGCCGCAGAATTAATCTTTACACTGCCTGTACTGGTCACTGCTGCAAGCTCACCCACTTTGGATTTCCATCCGGTAACAGCTCCGTTATCATCTGTTGTCACCCCCTCACTGGCATCCAGCCAGAACATCAGGCCATCCGTAACAACATTTCCCTTATCTAACTCGACCGCTTCTTTTTGGGTAACCGTAACTTCTGCAATAATTGCCGTACCATTGTTCAGCTCGCCGTTTATGTCATATACTCCGGCGTTCAAGAACTGATTGGGATTTAAGTTTTCCCAGGTCACACCCATATTTGCTGTTGCACCGCTGGCATAAGTAACCCGGACAGTTTCCGGCATATCAGGTACTGTGCCTGTCTCACAGGTAACGCTGACCTGTTCGACAACTGCGATTTCATCCTTATACTTTTCAGCCATCCACTGCTGTGCTGCCACAATTTCATCATCCGTCAATGCCCGGTCGTACACAAGAATCTGGCATACGGTTCCTTTATAATTGTTGCCCTTCTTTCCATAACCAATCTTACCTTCGGATGTAATCCTCTGCGTGGCGTAAGACTGTCCTGTACCTGCGAAGACCAATTCACCATCTACAAATATATGATTGTTAATGCCATCCTTCCGAATCGCAGTACAGGTATAGGTGTTTCCAATGTTTGTTTCACGCACATAGGAAGTACCGTAGTCTGAAGACACACCGGATCCAAAACGGAACATTACTTCATTCTGGCTGGCTGTAAAATATGCGCTTCCCCAGCTTGAGGTTTCATAAAAATATAAAATACTGTAATCCTGGCTATTCGTAGTGCTGACAGACGTACCATTATTCGAGCCCTTCGTGGTTGCTTCCGGGGCATTAAAGAGCAATACTGTGAATTCGCTCTTATCATTCCAGAAATTGTCGGGCATAATCAGATCCATGATATCATCCCCATCGAACTGAATGCCTGTCTGATTGCCAATTGCATTTGCTACCACAGTCGGACTGCCTTCGCTTACAGTCGCAACAATGTCTCCTACTTTAGAAGCCCATTCCGTAACTGCATTGCCATTCACTGTAACACCGCTCGAAGCGTCCAGCCAAAGTGCCAGATGTTCATCCTGCACAATATCCGATGTTAAGGCACGAACCGTCACAAGCGCCTGCGTATAAGACTTCAGTACCGGTATGTAACCCAACACTTTAAACTCACCTTCCCCGGCATAGTTCTCCGCCGCAATCTGTTCCCAGGATACTTTAAGGTTATACGAATTTCCACCAATCGTCACTTCCACCGTCTGTGGCAGCACCGGAGCCACACCCGGCTTCGTTTCAACCTTGACCTGACATATATCTGCCTCTCCGTCAAGACTGACAGAGCGCTCAAATGAAAAGCAATCCACCGACAACAGACCGGTGTCGGCAGTTCCTGTCGCCTGAATGTACACGGTATGGGTACCCGCACTGATATTTCCTGTAACTAATGTATAAATATCTTTAAAATCAGCAGAAGCTCCCAGTTCAAGACTGGCGATAAAATGATCTTCAGTCATTTCATCCAGATAAAAATTTAATACAGCCTCCTCGCTCAGCCCCTTGCAGTTTACCTTTAACAGGTTTTCATTTCCGTCAAAAATAATATTCTGATAGGAGATCCAATCCCCGTTACCCATTCCTGTAACCTGCTTGTTCAACTTCTCATCGGCAGCAACGGGCACTTGGAACGAATAGCTGTCATAATTGAACAAATGAAAATGCTCTGCCTGTATCGTCTCGATGGAATCGCGGCTACGTCCATAATCATACAAATACTCTGCCAGTTCACTGGCGTGATCCGTCTGAATTGCCGTATATCCTCTGTCCAACATTTCTGCCCAGGTGGTCTCACAGTCATCCTTTGTACTGCACAAGCCATGCCACATTGTGTTGACGAACATAGCAACATTATGTTCCAGACACCAAGGTTCCAGCTTTTCTTTTATTTCGGCATCATTCACCTCATCCGCTATAACGATTTCCGCCATCACAAGGTTGTCCCCATTATCCAGACGCGACTGCAGGAGCGTATCATCTGCGCTGCCAATGACATACACATACAGTATGCTCTTCTTTACCTCATCTGCAGTAATCTGATCATCTGCATGCGCAGAATTCCAGCTTTCCGCCGCAGCGGCATACCAACTGTTCATAGTAGCAGTATCCACGGATTCCTTAATAAATACCTTCTCCAACATATCAGTTTCACGGAACAGGCTATAGCAGGCCACAAACAGCTCCTTACTAAAGCAGTGGTCAAGATTTATCATCGTATTAGGCCCGTACTTCTTTACCAGGTCGATGGCATCATCCAGCCTTGCGATCGACACACCGTCGCCGGCTGCCGCCGTACCACAATGATTGCTGTAACCGGGCAGGCTGTTCAGCAAAGCTGCCTGTTCTTCGGAAATCGTGTACACTGTTTCTGTTCCACCCTTTTCCGGCTCTAAGGACATTTGGGACAGCTGCGCCCAGGAATACTCAGATATATTGCCGCTGGCACCTGCCACACATCGATCAATGGTCTCATCATGTGACAATACCACAACCCCATCACTGGTAAGCTTAACATCAAGCTCCACCACATCAATCCCCATTTCGATACTTGATGCAATCGCAAGAAGTGAATTTTCCGGCGCCATACGCCACGCAGCCCGGTGCGAAACTGACATCGGCTCCGCATTCACAAATTTACTCACACTATCCTGTGCTCCATAGTCGGGAGCCGGGTACGCCTGCACCTGCGCAGATGCCATCTGCAAAAGCATCATCGGTATAAGTAAAAGAGACATAAGCTTATTTTTCTTTTGTCTTTTCATGTTTCCGTTCCTTCCTTAATAATTATAAAGTATAGTAGTTTCATAACTCAGGTATGTTGATACATTCTCCCGTTTCACAAGATTTTCTGGCCATCAGACACATCAAAGCACTTTCCATTCCTTCATCCAGATAAGACTTCGTACTTTTGCCGCTCAGCATATCCATATAAAGCTCCGCTAGCTTTAAATCGCCTCCAAAGTGCGATGCGCCTCCCCCATCAAAACTGTAGGTCTCCACTCTCGGTGCATTATGCATAAATACTTTAATTTCACTTTTATACCAATCAAATTCCAAAGTACCCTTGTATCCGTAAAAACGAGCACCTCTTCGCCCCGCACTATGTCGTGCAAAGAAGTTTTGTGTATAGGTCAAAACTGCCCCGGATTGATACTCTATCACTGCACTGCCGCAATCCTCATTACCTGTATCCTTGGCAAAACAACAATACTCTCCTCTTACCACGTCATGATATTTATTCTTAATCACAAAAGGACTTTCCGGACAGCTCTTATTTTTTTCACATGCATCACAGGTAAGCCCTGCCGGCATATCGCCTTTGAACAGTTTTTTGGTATATCTGGCATATACATTCTGCGCTTTTTCACCCAAAATATAGTTCAAACAGTCGAAATCATGTGTTGCCTTTTGCAGCCACAGACCACCTGTCTCATTCTCGTCTCGATACCAGTCATGAAAATAAACCCTTCCGTAAGGCACATCATTAAATGCAACCACCTGCAGTACATCTCCGATTTTTCCCGAATCAATAATCTCCTTCACCATAACTGCAATCTCAGAATAACGAAGCGGAAAGGAGACTGCCACACGAGGATTGTACTTTTGTTTCGCCTCGTTCAGTCTTTTTAAATCCTCAAAGGTTGTGGCAACCGGTTTCTCCAAAAATATGGGGATATTTTTCTCCATTACCTTGATTGCCATAGGTGTATGTAAGGAACAGCGGGTTCCGATTAAGACACCGTCTAATTCTTCTTTTGCCAGCATTTCATCTGCATCCGTATATATCTTCAGATCAGAAGCATACCCCGGACGTGGGTTATTTTTAAGCCTTTCCCTTACACCTTCGGGATTGATGTCTGCAACTGCCGTCACACGATAATCCTCACCTGCTAACTCATAAAAAGAAGGCAATACTCCATCGTGTATTCTCACTCCTAAGCCGATAACTCCTAACTTATACATTCTGTTTCATCTCCTGAATATAGTTTTCATAATAATTTGCCGCATTTTTCCGGCGAAATTCATGTTCATCTGTTATTTATTTTTTAAAACTCCACATCCACAAAGACCGGCGCGTGATCCGAAAGCGCAAGGTAATAATCCGGTGTATAGCGCTCAAATCGACGAACAGCGCCTTTTGGCATGTTCCGCACTAAAATATGATCTATCGCCGCTTCAAACGGTAAATTTTCCCACTCCCCCGGCCCTTGCGGATTACACCAGTTATATCCATTATCCTCATGCGCATATTCTACAGCCACATCATGCGCATGGGCAAATCCCCCTTCCGTCAGAGCGTATTGAATCGCTTCGGTATTATAACCGGTATTAAAGTCGCCCACAAAGACAACCGGACAATTATATTTCTTTTGATATCGATCAATCATGTCCATCGCAAGTTTTACCTGCATGGTTCGCACCTGATCAGAACCGGCTCTGTAAAATGCAGCATTCGGATTACTTCCATCCTGCCACCACAAGTGGGTTGTTGCAAATATAAAAACTTTTCCGTCTTCCTTGTTTCGAAAGACTCCAAGGTTGCAGGATTTACTCAATGCATCGTTAAAACACCCCTCATATTCCTCCACGTTTTCAGGATATAAAAGATATTCGGTATCCAGCAATTCGAGCTTGTCAGCACGGTAAATAAGGGGGGTATAGTTTCCCCATATCAGAGTATACGGCAAGCCTGCCTCCATACAATAGAATTTCAGATACTTCTGCATTTCCATATTTACTTCCTGCCCACCAACAATATCCGGCATAAGCTCACCGAATACCCGGACGTGACCTCTCATACGCACCTTCGCAGAGCAGTCCATATTCTTTTCTTCCCATTTCGGGCTGTTATTGGTGTAGTTCCATTGATTCTGGCTCATCAGTCGTAATTTACTCATCACGATATCCCTCCATTATTTTTTCAATGACATCACCGATTCCCTGTCCCATTCGCCAAAAACCAAGATCGTTCGGATGTGAGGAATCTACCGTACAGTCTGAAGAATCCATGCCGGAAAAGAGTGTTTTTCCATCGATAAAGTAAATGTTTTTATCTCCCGAGGCAATCGCGCGCTGATAGGTATCCTCTATCACAAGCCGCCTTTCCTCTGCCTCCTTCGGATATAAGATTGTACTGGCCTTGGAAATAAGGATGCAGGGTATATCCGGGTGCGCTTTTCGAAAACATTCATATACATTGTAGTGCTTCTTTCTCAATTCCTCTGCATTGGGCTCATTCGCATCATAATCACATATGAATATACCCATATCAAGACTGCAGATATAATCAATCATTTCCTGCTCCCCTCGCGCGCAGCCGGAAAAACCAAGATTTAAGAAATCCACATTAAATCTGCGGCTGATAAATCCCTGATAAGCATTACCGGGACGGGACGCACAGCCCCCCTGCGTTACGGATTGTCCATAATAAACAAAGGGCTTAACAGGCCTATACCCTGCCCCCTTCTCCAGGCGGCATCCCTTCATGATTCCAATTTCCAGACTGGTTACACTATCGTAAAGCGGAAAATTTATGGTATAACAATTCAATTTTCCACCAAACGCGGTACCCTCTATATTGGTATACGTCACGATTCCTCCCAGTTCATTCATATCCGGACGAAAAGCTGCAACAAAGGTATGCTCATTCCCCTCATCCACATATAAATCAAACCCTGTAGAACCGCTTGGTGCCATGTGTGACATAAAATGTTCCTTTGGCATAACCGCTCGCAGTGCAATATACGGCGAATCCGTGCTAAAACGGACCCGACCACCAGCAGTATACGCTGCAAGCGTCCTTACTCCCGGACTTACCGCAGCTGCAACATCATCCGGCATACGGCGAAAAACAGGCTGATTCAGCGGGTCATAAAAACCATAAAGTTCAAAAGGTGCTTTTCGCGTATCATACCATATGGTGTCCGGTTTATCGGTTATTTCTTTTTTTGCAAAATTAATATCAATTTCTTCTATTTTCATATTTTCTGTCACCCCCTGTCTCTTCCACCTCCACTGCCGAAGGATCAAATGTGAAGCCTATAGTCAAACCGTATTTTCTACTTGAGGGAATTCTAACAAAACAGAATCAACGATTCAAGAATCCTATCCTGCTAATTAAGAATGTTTTCTGCTGACATTTCTTGTGTCGGCTTGTTTCCGGTCAAATTCACTTGAAAAATAACTATAAACTAATATATAGTTGAACATAGAGGTAATTATTTATGTAGGGAGACAAACTATGTTACCGATTAGTGTATTGATAAAACCTTCCTCCGGGATATGCAACATGTCCTGCGATTACTGCTTTTACTGTGACGAAATGCAAAAAAGGGAGCATGGAGATTACGGATTCATGTCGGAGGAGACCTTAAAGAACGTCATTCGAAAGACAATTTTAAAGGCAGAAGGATGTATCAGCTACGTCTTTCAAGGTGGAGAACCCACACTGCGAGGACTGGATTTCTTTGAAAAAGTCATTGAGTACGAAAGAAAATATAATCGAAATGGGATTCAGGTACAGAATGCACTGCAGACAAACGGATATGCAATCAATGAGGACTGGTGCCGTTTTTTCAAGAAGAATGCATTCCTGATAGGTATTTCCGTGGACGGAACAAAGGAAATCCATGATACCTATCGGCATAGCAAAGTGGGAAGCCCCACCTTTGATCGGATATTCCAAACAACAAAATTATTTGATACATACGGGGTCAACTACAATATTCTTACCGTAGTAAATCAAAATGTAGCAGACCATATCGAAGAAATCTATGCATTTTATAAAAAACAAGGCTGGCATTATCAGCAATATATCGCTTGTCTGGATCCGCTAGGTGAACCACATGGAAAAAATAAGTATGCGCTGACGCCAGAGATGTATGGCAACTTTCTAATAGAATTATTCGAACTGTGGCATAAGGATTGGACGCATGGAAAGCAACCATTTATTCGTCAGTTTGAAAACTATATCGCTGTGCTCTTGGGGTATATGCCGGAGTCCTGTGACCAGCGGGGAATCTGTGGCATCCAAAATGTGGTGGAGGCAGATGGCAGTGTATATCCTTGTGACTTTTATATGTTAGATCAATATCGGCTGGGAAATTTTAACGAAGATCAGATAGAAAACATCAATAAAAGAAGAAACGAGAGTGGCTTTCTACAGAATTCACACAAATTGAGTGAAGCATGCAAGGCATGTTCGTATCATAACATCTGCAGAGGTGGCTGCCAAAGAAACCGGGATTTCAATATAGAAACCGGATGTTACGATAATTATTTTTGCAAGGGCTATCGGATGTTTTTCGATAGAAACCTAGGTAACATGCAGGAGATTGCCGATATGCTAAAAAAACACCGGGCATTCCCCTAATATCTTTCTTCCGTTCAAAAAAGGTGTTGAACGGAAAAATTTCCTTTTTCTCCATCAACACCTTACTATTTTATGTCCGACCAGCCACTTATTTGCCGCAACCATGAGACGATCTTTGCCACCTCGTTTGCTTAATGTTGAAAATACTTTCCAAACAAATACACCGGAACAGCAGACCAGCCGTGGCATAAACTTCCTGCTTTCTTAAAATCATCTGCTCCCAAATCTGTTTCCCAAAACGTATCTGCCCCAGCCGAAAGCATCTTACCCCAGATACGTTCTATTTCATCAAGCACATATCCTTGGTATTTTTCTGAACATTTCAAAAGTGCCTCATATACATAAATAGACATACTGAGCGAACATGGAACCAGTTCTCCATCTATAATCGCATGCGCAACCTTTTCCATCCACTCATCCGGTACAGCACCTACGTACAACATCATACCTTGCGTCAGTGCATGTTTTGGTTCCTTATCTGTCAAATTTGAACGATAAGCACCTAGTTTTTCGTCAAAAAACATCTGATGCATTGCCTGATTCAAGTTTCTATGTAAGCCAAAATATCGCTCTGCCAATTCCGGCTGACCAGCCATTTCACAAATTTGGGCAAAACACCGAAAAGCATCTGACATAAAAGCATTTAAGAGGCAATCAACCGTTCCCGGCTCGAACTTCCCGCTGCCGTCAATTCCTTCTCTCCACTCATAAAAATTCCAATACTCACTTCCATCATACAATGGCACCAGATGATTTTTTTGCATTCTTTGTGCAAAGCCATCGACCAGCTTGTTCAATTCCGGGAAAATCTGTTCCACAAAATCTATGTCTTTGGAATATTCTACATACTCCAATACCTCCCGTACAAACACTGCGCTAAAGGATGGAATATCTGTCCATACTTTTCCCGGCGGACAAAGTTCCAAAAGCCCATCCGGCCGCATCGTGCGCAACATCAAAAGAAGGTTAGCCTTTGGAAATTCATACTCATGAAAAGCATAGTAACCGCAAAGAATCTGTACACGACTATCCATTGCATACAAAGCCTGTTCCCGCCATGGGCAATCTTCATAATGTTCATGCATACACAGCTCCAATGTATTACAGCCCACCTCATAAATACGCTGGTGCAGTTTATCTGTCAGCTGTAATGGATATCTCGTTACCGGATAACACTGTTCTCTTATGCCAGCAGATATTGTACCTGTCCTGGTATAAATATGGAACTGTAAATACCGCAGACCAATCCTCTGAAAAGGATAGAAAAATTCATTTTGTCCTTTTTTTGCAAAGTAACGAAAGCAAAAATTTCGTCCACCCACCGCACTGCGCACGCGCAGATCATCAAGATGCTCTCCAAAACCAATCAAAACCTCCGTTTCTTCAGAAACCTCTAAGAAAAACTCCAGCAACCCGGCGCTTTCCTTTCCTAAATCAAGTACCAGATAAATACCATCTGCACGTGTTTCCCCCGGAACCATCCAGGAAACAGCCGCCCCTTTGCCTTCAAAATAATCCTCTCGCCTGCATGCAGAAAGGTAAGCCGTCTGCATACGCATAGCTTTGGAAAGTGATGCGTCATTTTCAAGAAATATCCCCTGGGCCTTTAACTCGGCAGCACGGAAAGGATCCACTTCCAATTTTTTAACTGGACGTGCAAAAAGCTTCTTCTCCTTTCCGGCCAGAACACTATAAGAAAAGTCCTCTTCCGCAGCTGTGGCATCATACTCAAACGTGTACCCAAGCTGTCTTGTAATACGTACCTCCGTCTTCTCAAAATGTCTGTTTTCACGCGAAAAACACTTGCAGTTACTGGATAAGAGATTCTGGTCTTCATTCCAGACAGCAAAAATAATACCCGGTTTCTGTTTCTGGCGAGTACTGAAATCACTCCCACATACATAATGACCAATATACAAATTATTGTTCTGTTTTTTTATATACGCAGTGATATCTATGGTATCATAGACCTGATAATCCTCATAGTCGTCATACTGCCCACAGCCCACAAAGCATCCGTTTATATATACTACATACTGAGAATGTGCACTGATATATAACATTGTAGGAATAGCTGGGTTCGCCTCAAACTCTGTCTGATATTCAAAGTATCTGTTGCAAATATCTGCCCCTTTACAATCTGCAAAAATCCATTCCGCGTTTTCAAAAATTGACTGCTTCATCTATATTTTCTCCTACATAAATAAGCTGGGATGTCGAAAATTACAGTTCCGACATCACGGCACATCTCATCTATTCCAAAAAAAGACTCCCGTAGTAGGCCTTTAGCTCACGTCCCCTACAAAATTCATTATAATCCGCATCCAATCCGGCCCTGCGCACACGATTGACTTCTTCCATACTTCCCAGCGGATAGTAAATATCGAAATCGTCCAAAAAATTAGGATCCATCTCTTCAATACCTGCCCTGACTTCCGGAGTAACATCATGCGCTTCCATATGTACTCCTTTCACAAGGACCATATAGTCAATGACTTTCATCAGGAAATGCTGCACCATGTTTCTGTATTCCGGTAACGGAGCCAAATTAGTCGTAAAACATGGATCATCACGCCGATCAAACAGGGAATATTCACCGGTAAACGGATAATATGTAAAGGTATAACGTTTATCCACCAGATATTTACAGCTGTCACAGGATTCACTTAAATTAACAGCACGTTCCCTTACTCTTCCGCTTGCCATTCCAACCATGGAGCGAGATAATCCAAACGCTTTATCGTCACCGGCAATATCCAAAACCGTCGCTCCAATATCCAGATTTCCACACAAAAGATCACTTCTGCAACCCGGTGTCAATTCCGGATGATTGGATATAATCATTGGAATAAAGAGTGACGGACTATATGGCCAAGGTCCTTTGGTCGACATATTGTAATCATGCTCCATGGTCCCATGATCCGCCGAAAAAATGATTGTTGTATTTTCATAAATTCCCAAATTTTTCAGTGTTTTTACAATCCGCCCTACCAGACGATCTACCGCTGCAATCATTTCACAGTAGGCAAGACGCTTTTTCATTCGCGCCGGAAAAACTGAGCGGGGATCTTCTAATGCTTCTGATGGATTCAGGTAGGCACGTCGGTACCGTTCTACGGAAGGTATGTCGTCACGCTCCAGTATCCAGGGTTCCGGAACTTTGGCCGGATCCACAGAACCAGACAACTCTTTCGGTGGTAAATAAGGCATATGCGGCATTAGAAATCCACAATACAGAAAGAATGGCGCACCGTCCTCATCCGGGCGAGAGCCATTTGGCGCCTGCCCGGTTCTGGTATAGCTTTCGAGAAACTCGACGGCACGATCGCAGCTCCAAGAGTCATAATGCTCATCTTCTCCATATTTAAAATGCCCATCCTCTTCCATGAAGCTACTGCCAGCTTCCGGATGGCGCGCTTTCAGTTCTTTTAAATATTCACAGCCTTCTCGGTCCTCATCAAAACGGCGCAAATAACGATACCCGAGCGTATTGCCAAAAGGAGCATGGTCAAAACAGCCAACGGCGGCTGTCATATAATGACTGGCATTTAGTCGCTCCGGCAAATATACTGTTCCCTCTTTACATGGGATTTGATTTGTCCATGCCCCATGGGTTGATACGTGCTGCCCGGTAACAATGCAAGCGCGCGCCGGTCCGCAAACAGGTGCTGCTGTAATCGCGTTGTCAAATGTCATGCCATTCGCACATAAGCTGTCAATATTCGGGGTGGGAATGAAATCTGCACCATAGGCAGACAGATAATCTCTGCGTAACTGATCACAAATAATATACACTATATTTCTTCTTTGATTTGTTATATTCATACCATTTTTCCTTTGCCTCAAAATCTTACGTCCACGTAATTATAAATAATAGGGGTGTAATTTCCCCCTATCAAAGCATTAATCAAAAGTTGCCTTGCAGCTTTCATTCACTTAATATTATACTGCCCCATGGATATCCATAGGGCAATAATGTCTTTATTTATTTGCCATAAATTCTGAGAACTGTCTCTGATACTCTTCTACATACTTGTCCAGGCCTGCTGCCTTCAATTCTTCCAGTACTGCCGGGAAATCTTTCTCATAATCACCAAATCCGTATGCAATAGGATCCACCTTCTCTGTAATGATGGCATTCAGCGCTGCCTCTTCCACCTCCACAGCCGAAGGATCAAAGGTGAAACCTGCATCTTTACTAACGATTGCGGTAGTATCTACTGCCATGTATTCAGCAATCTCGGCTGCATCATACTCTACATCAGAGAGCGGCTCATAGTAAAATGTTTTGTGCATCCAACTCGGGAAGAAAGAGTCTTTGGTAAGTTTTTCCATAACTCCATCCTCGGAAATTGTATAATCTGTTCCTTCCACACCGTACAGACAGAACATATAATTTTCCTTGCTCTCATACATCCAGTTGAAGAATTTCAAATAGCTCACTACATTGTCCTGCTCCGCTGCAGAAATTCCCCATGCCCAGTCATAATCTTTCAGCATAACTGTCGGTCTATCGTTCAGGCTTAAGTACTGAACATCTGTCTCCATCTCAGCTGTACTTATCTGATGATCATATATATTACTAATCGCACCACATGATGCAATACAATTTCCACTTGTCCAGGCATTCTCATAAATTGTATAATCGACGATAACATCCGGATCCGTAAATCCCATCTCGTACCAATCTTCCATGATTTTGGTCAGATTCGCAAAATAATCAGATTCCAGCCAGCTGATGACCTCATCACTGTCCGGGTCGCCCAAATCAACCACGCAGATCGGAGACATTACATTATTCTGGAAAACTGCACCATCCGGAGCAATCACACTATTCAGAGCTTTTGCCATATGATTCAGTCCTCTATAGACCTCCATATCCGGATATTTCTCTTTTGCTGCCTTTAATGCTGCCACATAATCATCATAGGTCTTGATGTCAGATACGTCCCAGCCTACTTCATTCAAAATGTCATTACGTACACTGATATTGTCCTGTGCTCCACTGTAAGCAATCGCACCAACCGGAATCATAACGATATCATCTTTATATTTTGCACACTCCAGTCCAAGATCCATACGTGCTTCCAGATAAGACGGTGCGTATTCCTCAAACAATGCTTCATCTATCGTTGCAAAATATCCGTTTGAACCCCAAGATCCAAATTGCTCACGTGTCGAAGCTGTATAGAATGCAAACTTTTCTCCGGATGCTATCATGGTTCCCACCTGATCCTCAGACCCCCATGGGAGATAATCCACGGTCACATCAATGTTCAACTCTTCTAAAACCCTGTCATGGAATTCGTTCTCCCAAAAGCTGGTATTACGATCTCCCGCTGACCCAAAGAATACCAGGCGTATAGAAGCAGGCTCTTCATCTTCTTTTTCATTGTTTTCCTTTTGGGTTTCGGTATTCTTTACCGTTTCAGAGTTAGAACTACTCTTTTTGTCGTCCTTTTCTCCACATCCTGCCAGCATTCCACATGCCAGTGTTACAGACAACAGTACTGCTAATAATTTTCTTCCCATAATTGATCCTCCTTAAAAATATTTTCATTTGTTTTGTAATTATCCAGAATCAATCTACTCTGAATAACTACTGTTATTTTTATATTATTCCGGGAACAGAATAATTAAAAATCATATTTTTACTACCCTTTCACACCGCCAAGATTGATACCTTTTACAAAGTACTTCAGACCAAACGGATACATTAACACGACTGGAACAATTACCATAACGGCAACCGCCATTTTTGCGGTCTCCGTCGGAATGGCCTCTGCAGAAATAGAACTCATCAAGGATGCATCCTTCAAAAGCTCCATCGTCGATGTCAGCATATCATACAATAATTTCTGCATGGTAGTGTAATCGCTGTCCGTAATCAGCCACTTTGGCAGATAGAAGTCGTTCCAATATCTCAACACACTAAAAAGTGAAATGGTAGTAATACCCGCCCGTGCCAGAGGAATGGACACCTTGGTAAAAATCTGGGCGTGTGAAGCGCCATCCAATTTCGCAGCCTCAATCAGTTCCGCCGGAACCTCTCTGAAATTTCCTCTCAAAATAAACATATGCATAACTGTCATACCATAGGGTACAAACAAGGCAAATATATTGTTTTTCAAGCCATAATACTGGGTACACAGTATGTACCAGGGAAGAACGCCCCCCGAAAATATGGTCGTGAACCAAGCAAAAAAGGACAGCGGTCTTGCAAACCGAAATACGGATTTATCCTGTGTTACAGCATATGCATAACAGGTAGTAATTGTCACGGAGTACAGCGTCCCGATGATTGTTACAAGCAGTGTCAAACCAAAAGCTTTTATCAACATCCTTCCTTTGTTGTTCAGCAGGAACGCATAGGTCGAGAGACTTGGTTCTACCGGGAACAATGCATAACCATGCTGCTTTATGTACACCTCATCTGTCAATGATGTGGACAACACCAGCACCAGCGGCAGAATGCATAAGATACTGAGTAATGCCATAACAACATAGCAGCTTCTGCTGTCCTTTCTCAATTTATGTCGTTTTCTCTTCTTATTCATCTTCCAACTCTCCTTTAAAATAATGCGTAATCCGGATCAATCTTCTTCACAATCATATTCGCGCCCAAAACAAAAACACATCCAAAAATTGATTGATAAAGGCTGACCGCAGAAGCATTTCCAAAATTTCCGCCTGCCATACCTATGCGATAAACATAGGTTGTAATGGTATCCGTAGTCTCAAGGATGAACGGACTCAATTTTGTCATACCCATAATCTGCTCGAGGCTTCCACGCATAATATTTCCGATACTCAGCAGCAGCATAATAATAATGGTCGGGGTCAGCAGCGGCAGTGTAATCGACCAGACTCTTCGCAGCCGACTGGCCCCGTCTATTTCTGCCGCCTCATACAGTCCCGGATCAAAACCCGTGACCGTTGCGTAATACACAATACTCTGATAACCAAAATTCTTCCAGATAGAAACAATAATAATAATTGCCCACCAATACTTTGCATTCATACTCCATGCAACGGCTTCCCCTCCAAACAACTGTATGATCTGATTGATCAGGCCGGCATCATCATCCAGCAGTGCGTCAGACACAGTTCCAATTACAATCCAGGACAAAAAGTGTGGAAATAGTACAAATGTCTGTGTTATCTTCCGGTATCTCTCATTGTTGATCTCTGATAATATAATCGCCACAGCAACATTCAATACCGTTCCGAACAAAATCTCACCCATGTTGAGCACTAGTGTATTTCTGGTGGCTCTTATCACATCATCGATTCTTGCAAAAAGGATTCTGAAATTGTGCAGACCCACAAATTCACTGCCAAACAGTCCTCCCTCAAATGTATACTTTTCAAATGCCAGATAGATACCGGCAATGGGGGTGTAGTTAAACATAATCAAAAAAATCAAACCGGGTAATGCAAGCAGATAGAAAAAATAATTCTTCCTAATTTCCTGCCATAAACTTTTCTTCTTCATTGTTTTCCTCATTTTTGTTCCTTTCTCAGTTCTCTTTTTCGTGAAGCTTTGTAACAATTCAATCAGTTGAACTGTTATGAAACTCTCCACTGGTTTGTTTCTGGAAAAACTATAGCAAAACAGACTAAGTGATTCAAGAATCCTATCCTGCTAATTAGGAACGTTTTCTGCTAACCTTTCTCATACCAACTTGTTTCCAATAAAATTCACTTGAAAAACAACTAAGACCTAATATATTATATAGTTAGACATGGAGGTGACGATTTATGTTTCGCATGCTGAAAAGGAAATATACACGACTATTGCTCTTGCCTGTAACAATTGTTTTTCTCTTCTACAGCCTTATTGTTTTTATTCTTTATTGCAATCTTCTGGAAACCGATTATAAAGATAAAATCAGCTATTTTGGAGAGCAACAGACCTCTAACGCCCAACAGAGTCTTAGACTTATAGAACTTAATATGAAAATGTTTTTTTCAGAACTGGATATAGCAGAAGACGATGTCTATGCGCAACTTAAGCTCAGCAATGGACTTAAAAAGTTTAAGAACATCAACATAGATATATCTGCCATATATTTTGCGAGTTCCGGCTCCCAATATACGCTTCTCCTCAATGAGCACCTACAGTTTAAGGATAATGACTCACTGCTGACACAATATCCTCAATTATTTAGTAATCCTTCCGAAGAACTTCAATGGTATTACCTAAAATATGAAGAACCTTCCAGGGACTCCCTTCTCTGTCTGCAATCTGCCGCTGTTGCCAATGAGGAAAATTATTATACGCTGGGAATTGTCATTCCGACAAGCGTCATACTTCCCACTGTTACCGTTGTTTCAAATGATTCCGGCATTTTCTCGGATTTTATTATCGAGACATCCATTCTGCCGGACAACAGTGCAATACTATTTATGGATACAGTAGAAGAAAAACAAGCTGCTTCTTCCGACTTTTCCGCCCAACAATCCTCGGAGTATTTTTCCAGTAAAATAGGGACTTCCCCCTTTACCTTATACATACAGTTTTCCAAGGAATCCTTGAATAAGATGCTGTTTTCCTTTTTCCTGGGTATGTTAGCCATTTGTATTACCTTGTTTTTCGCAGCTTACATTACACAAAAGCTTTTTATAAAAAAAATGACCTGGGCATTTCAATCTCTGTCCGATCAATTTTCAAATTTCCTTGATACAAAAGATAACATGACAATATAAAAATATCAGAAAGGCAAATATATGTATAAACTTTTGATTGTGGATGATGAGCCCCTCGTAAGAGAAGGACTCAGGATGTCTATATCCTGGGAAGATTATGGATTTACTGTAGTAGGAGAGGCTTCCAACGGCGAGGAAGCACTCAGCATGATAGCAGCTCTGCTTCCAGACGTAGTCATTACCGACATGCGTATGGGCATTATGGATGGCTTGAATCTAATTCATTCTATAAAAAAAGATTATCCTAAGACACAGATTATTATTTTGACCGCCTACAATGAATTTACATATGCAAAAGCTGCCATTGACAATGATGTTTTTGCCTATATCTCCAAGCCCGCCCTGAATGAAGAGATTATTTCCGTCTTTTGCCGACTTCGAAAAAAAATGGATGAGGCTTCACATATAAAGAACCAGCTTATATCTTACCAAAATTATCGCACAGATGAATTGTTATTACAGCTTTTACTCAATCCAAAACCTTCGAAGACCAACATTTACGATTTCACCAAATGCCTGAACGGTTCTTCCGTAAAAAAAGACTTTTTTATCGCCCTGTTAGAAATTGATGTCGACAAGCAAACAGCCTATACCCCTCACACACAGCACCTTTCAATTGTGTTGAGCGAAAGGCTTAACTATTGTCTGAGCATCAATGAAAACTGCATCTGTAAGGCAAACCTTTCACTCACTGATACAGCGCTTCTAGTTTTTACAAAGAGCTACGACTTTCAACAACAGGTTCTTTTTCTGCAGGACATCAGCGAGCATTTTTACAATACGACAAATACCGCTCTTACCATCGGTGTAAGTGCAACCTTTCGGAGTCTCACTGCCATCCATCATGCATATACACAGGCCCAAAAAGCGGTTGCTGCCAAATCCCGGGTAGGTGCGGGAAAAATTATTGACTACATGGAAATCAGCGGTCTATCCACAGAGACTCCGACATTGTCCACAATGGAAATAAATGAAATGATACAAAACCTGGCGAGAGGAGAGGAGCGACTGCTCAAACTCGCAATAAATAAGTATTTTGATAGTCTGGGAAACCGGATTGTGGACATTCAAATTATAAAATCCACTATTATTGAGCTGGCTACAACCACCCTCCAGCAAGTATTTAGTAATTCCTATACATTACAGCTTGTGTTCGGAAAGAATATCCGACCTGCATCGGATATTCAGGAATTATCCACCACAGAAGAAATACGGACCTATACCCTTACTTTTTTTGAAAGAATACTATTGAATGTCCAATGTATGAAAAGCCTTCAAATCTCAATGAAGCAATATAGTCCCATAGTAAGTGACGCTATCTCATACATTACTGCAAATTATGCAAAAGATATCAAAATTGCAGATGTTGCTTCGCAGCTTCACATATCCGAATCCCGACTGATGCATTCGTTCAAGCACGAGACCGGAAAAACCTTTAATAATTTTTTGACAGAATATAGGATACGTCTCGCAGAAACTATAATGAAATCCGGACATTACAAGCTGTATGAAATATCGACTTTAGTGGGATATAAAAATCCCATTACCTTCCGAAAGGCTTTTTGCAAGATTGTAGGTTCCATTCCCTCCAAATACAAACAACAAGGAGCATCCGATGAACTATCATAACATACATATTCGCCGTTTTATCATCTTATATATTGTTTGCTTCGGGCTATTAAGTTCTCTTTTTATTACCTTGTTTGCATATTTTTTCGGGCTCACGGCAATCCAGGAAAACTATACAAAAAATTATGTACAGGCTACCTTTGAAACATTTGATACCGACATGACAGCCCTCGTAAAGAGAAACAATACCGTGCTCTTTAATATTTCATCAAATGATACCCTTCTGGCAACTCTATTGAGCACCAACATGAGCCTGCAGGAACAACAGAACTCTGTGCAGGTTCTTTTGGAAGAAATTCTCGACGGCTATGATGAAATCCGACAGATTGACATTATTTTCCCAACTTCGCAGCGATACACTTATGTCTCCTCCGCCTATGACGAAAAGTTACCACTGCCATTGCCATCCGATGATTTTTTATCCAATCTTTCGGACAGAATGCTCAACCTGTTTGACTGCTGCATTTTTGATCAGACAGACAACCCCTGTCTGGTATTTGCTCGAAACACTGGCATTGGTTCTATTATTTTATATTTAAATGAAACTGCCGTCAGTAGCTTATATGAGTCCAGCTCTTTGAAAAACAGTATTATATTTTTATCTAATAATGGACGTATTGTCTCCTGTTCCGATACAAGCTACATTGGCCTTCAGTCTTCTCTTCATTTTATGGAGACTTTGGTGCTTTCCTCTTCTCAGGAAAATCCAGTATATACCTATTCTGTGGAGATTCCTGCATTAGGAGAACGTCTGGAATTGACATATATCCTGTCCAATAAAGATTTGTACCAGACTACCAGCGCATTAAACCGCATCCTGTTAATATCACTTTTTTTAGCTGTGGTCGTATGCCTGTTTATGGTTCTTCTTATATCCAAAAAACTAATTAACAATATCAGCTCCCTGAGAAAAAATCTTGACCTTTTTTCAAAAGACTATATGCATACTTTTAGTATAGCAAAACACAGTGAACTGGAAGAGTTGGAATGGCAATTTATCAATATGTCCGACAGGATACGAATTTTGATTCAAAATATTGAAAAGGAAAGAGAGCAAAAGCGGATTGCCGAGTTAAGGGCTTTGCAGTCCCAAATTAATCCTCATTTTATTTACAACTCCATTGATGCCATTAGTTGGATGGCAAAGCTAAAAAAACCTTACTCGGATATCGAGAAACTCTCCTACCATCTGGGAATGTTTTTTCGCCTGGGCCTTCATAAGGGAGAGAATATCATAACCATTGCGGAGGAATTACAGCACGTAAGAAGTTACCTTGAAATCGAGAAGATTCGCTTCCCCGACATGTTTGACGTAAAGGTAGAAGCTGATCCTGAAGTTATGGACTATAAAGTAATTAAGATTATTCTACAACCCTTGGTGGAAAACGCAATCAATCATGGATTTCGGGGAATTAATTACAAAGGCTTAATTACAATACGGATATCAACGGCTCAGGATGCACCTGCGTTTTTGAACTTTCAGGTAGACGATAACGGCAAAGGAATGGATTTTTCCGGTTCTTCCCTGCCCCAAAGCAAAAGTAAAAGCGGCGGTTATGGACTCGTTAATGTCAATGAGCGACTGATTATGGAATACGGCCACGAATCTGCCCTTTGCTTTAAGAGCAAACCAGATATCGGTACTACGGTCTCCTTCCTCATTGAAAAGAA
Source organism: Roseburia sp. (assembly GCA_017621905.1). GTDB lineage: Bacteria > Bacillota > Clostridia > Lachnospirales > Lachnospiraceae > Roseburia. The sequence goes on along the minus strand of JAGASC010000272.1, from coordinate 8,899 downwards.
ATATTTATTTTAAAACGTGAATTGCTCTCCAGTTATAGTTGATATACAACTATAACTGGAGAGCATCCACAATCAAATCTTTTTTTCTAATTCTGCCACCCATGCGTGATCAGGATCCATAGAACGGTTAAATCCCTGATAATCCCCTGCCATCATCCATAAAAAATAAGTCGAATATGCCGGTGTACTGACCGTCGTATGATATCCATATGGGAATTCTACCAGTTCATCATTTTTTACACGATAAGCTTCATCCACAGAACCATCTGCCGTATATACACACTGCACAGCAAATCCTTCTTTGGGATCGAATAGAAAATAATAAATTTCCTCTGCAATACATTCTGTCGGCATATTATCCTCATCATGCTTATGCGGTGGAAATCCTGCCCAGTTGCCAGGAGTCGTGTATGCCTCTCCGATTGTCAATACTTTGGCATTGGAATTTCCATCTATAATAAAACTGGTCTCTCTTTCCCAGGGCTTTATTCCAAGTTTCTTTAATACTACATGGTCTTCCGGCAAAAGCTGTGGAGCCGTCTTTTCTTTTACCGGTGCACCACAAACCGCAATCTTTACATGTCCCTTCCCTTCGATGGTCAGATTTTGTTCTATTGGCATGTAAAAACTGACTGCTTTTTTATTCTCAAATACAGTTTCTCGATTGCCGATATTCTCCCAGATCTGGTCATTAAATCTGACAGTGCAATATCCCTCCAATATAATAAAACCCGTTTCTTTGTCCATGGTCTTATAATCTACACTTTCACCGTTCTCCAATTCGATGATGCCAAATTCCAGCTTTTTTAAAGAACACTCGCCAATTTTACAAATCGGTGTATAGCCGGACGCTTTTTTATAACTTTTTTTTAAATTCATATCGTTCTGCTCCTTTCTTTTTTTGCTTTAGCTAAAAATTTCCTCTGCTGCCGCAAGGATTCCATAATCAGCATATTCAAATATAGGCGCCTTTCTGTCCGGATTGACGGCAATTACCGTTCCTGCCTGCTTCATACCCTCGATATGATGTACCGCCCCTGAAATTCCCACCGCAAGATAGACTGGCGGATTCACACTCCTGCCTGTCAGCCCTACCTGCATTTCGTAAGGAAGCATTTCCGCATCAACCGCTGCTCTTGAGGCTGCAATTTCCCACCTGGGACCCTTTTCACTGTTTTTTCGCTGCACATACGCTTCCAAAAGTGGCTGTACATTTTTGGCTCCTTTCCCAAACGCACAAATAATATCCGCGGCACCATCTGCAGGGGTCCTGATCGTCGCCATCTGCGGCCTTGCGGCACAGGAAATTTTCGCTATTACATTGCCGGAAAAGGCCGGTCGGTACATATACAAATGCTCTCCATCCGTTTCCAATGCCGTACAGTCTGCACACAGTCCTGTTCTAAGAAGTGCCGCAACCTGTGGTGCCGTCTGTTTACTCCAGAAATCACTATCCCACAAGATTGCTGCAGGCTGCTCTTTCTCTACCATTGAAACAAACCACCTGATAAAGCTTTGTCCCATAGACTCCGCTGCTTCTCTGTCAATCACTCTGATATCATCGCTGATATTTTGCGCCATTTGTTTGCACTTTCCACCTACAATCCAGACCTTTTTTAATTTTTTTTCCGGCAAACGCTCTGCTCCTTGTTCGGTGCGTTCTTTTTCTTTTTGGACGCCTTCCTCAATAAGCGCATCCAACATGGAAGTATCTACAAACCTACATTTTCTTTTTCCATCCTCATTTGCAAAGGATGCAAGCACCTTTGTGGGGGAACCTTTTATCCCGCACTTTTTCGTATCTGCTCCCAGTTCCTGTGCATTCCACCGGATTACCTTTCCCCGTTTCGACCGAATGCTCGGAAGGCGTAAACGATTCATTCTTTCCACAGTAATCAATGCCGGGTAATTTACATATTGTTCCCCTCTGTCTCTTGTAACACAGCACAGCTGCCCTTCCGTCTGCTTTATCTGCATAACATTGGTAATCAGGGACAGCCCGGCCGTCATAGCAAGGGATGGCCCTGTCTGACCGGTATCCCCGTCAATTGTCTGTCTTCCGCATATGACCAGATCAGGCGCAAGCTTTTTTACTGCCAGAGACAAGGTATAGGCTGTGGCAAGTGTATCTGCCCCCGCAAATGCCCTATCACATAGCAGATATGCCTCCTTCGCTCCCAGCCTCGTCAGATTAACAAGAAACTCATATGTCTTTTCCGGTCCCATGGAAAGCAAAATGATTTCGGATTCCGGAATCTGCAGTGCAGCTTCATAAGCACAAGCATCAAAAGGATTGATATCTCCAGCCACCGTCTGTTTTACACATACTACAATTCTCATTTGTCACCAGCTTCCCTTTATACTCAGATTAAATCTTGACCACAAACACATTATAATTGCTTTGCGATGGGATGATGCCTGCAGCTGCTATACCGTCATACGGGCATCATATATCGCTGCCAGGGCATCATGTACCGCAACATACTCTTTGAATATTTGCTCATATTCTTTTGAATTTTCTTTTATCGGCCTGGTAACACTTTCCACTCTGATGCAGGCTTTCACCGCCGCATCAACATTCGTAAATACCCCGGTCGCAACACCTGCCAACATTGCGGAGCCCAAAGATGAATCACTGCTCGTTGTCTTTGCCAACTCCATACCTAAACAATCAGCCGTGATCTGTCTCCATAAAGAACCCTTTGCTCCTCCACCAATGATGGTAGCCTTCCCGCCAAGTGTAATCCCCTGGTCTTCCAGAGTCTTTTTGGAATGAAGCAGTGACATTGCAACCCCTTCTAACACACTGCGCGTAAAATGTGCTTTTGTATGGGTGGCTCGAATGCCAACGAAGCTCCCGCATAAAGCCGGGTCAGCATAAGGTGTCAGTTCTCCGTTTATATATGGATGATACAATAATCCATCACATCCAATAGGCACTTGCCCGGCACCTATGTTCAATTCCTCATAGCTGCCGCCAAAAGTGTCCCTGTACCATCGATAAGAACTGGCCGCAGCTTTGGTGGCGGTCCCCGGATACCACAAGCCTTCTGCGATATGGGCATAATTGACAAAATGCTGATTTGGATATGGTTTTTCTGTTATCACGCAGATTCTTCCTGCCGTCGCCAGCTTTACGGTTACATCTCCGGGATGCACTGCACCGGAGGCAAAGACCTCAAGCACCGTGTCTGTGGTGCCACAGATCACAGGTGTCCCTTCTGCCAGTCCTGTCTTTCGCGCCGCCTCTCTTGTGACGCTGCCAATGATATCCGCAGGTTTCACCACCGGTGGCAGCATTTCTTCTGCTATCCCCGCCAGTTTCAGCAATTCATCGCTCCATCGATTTGTATTGCAGTCATATAACATGCTTCCCTGCGCCTCAATATAATCCGTACAATATACGCCCGTGAGACAAAATCGGATGTAGTCCTTTTCAAAAAAAATATACCGGAGCTTCCTGAAATTTTCCGGTTCATTTTCTCTTATCCACAATATCTGCGGCAGCGTCCATATGGTATCCGGCCTATGGAAGCTCTTTTCAAAAATAAGTTCTCCGTATTCTTTTTTGAGGTATTCCGCCTGACCGCGGGACCTGGAATCCGTCCAGTGGATTGCCGGGCGAAGCGGACGGCTTGCCTCATCACACATCACCCATGTATGGGTAGCAGAGTCAATGGCAATCGCCAGAATGTCCGCCGGCACAATATTGCTTTTCTCAAAAAGACCTTTTACATTTTGTGCCAATGCCCTGTTCCAATCCTCCGGTGCCTGTTCGCACCAGCCCAGATTCGGGTAATAAGTTGGATATTCTACATTATTTTCGGCAACGATATTCCCCGTTGTATCAATTAGTGTCGCCTTAGAGGAACCGCCTCCAAAATCGACCCCTAGTAAATATTTCATTTCGTGTTTACCCTTTCTTCCACCTGTATTCCACGGCTTTCCAGAAAACTGCATACAGTCTCATAATCAGGCACACTTTTTCTTGCGCCCACACCAGTACACTTGATCGCAGATACTGCGCTTGCAAAAATACAGCATTTCCTGTAGTCAAATCCTTTTACTATCCCGGCAGCATATGCCCCATGAAACACATCCCCGGAACCGTTTGTATCCACGGCATCCACCGGGAATGCAGGATAATGCCAGAGTTCCTGCTTACTGCCATCATAAAGAATTCCACCCGATTTTCCGCAGGTGATCACTACTACCTGCGGTTGATACCGTTCATAAAGCTTCACCGCTGCTTCCTCCGCCGTTTCACAGCCCGTATGCCCCAACGCAAATTCTTCCGAAGGAATCATTACGTCGGTAAGCCTTAATAATCGCTCCACACCGTCATACAAACCACCGCAATCATACAGCACTTTTGTACCGGATTGTCTTGCCACAAGACATGCCTCCTCTGCGGCATCCATTTCATTGCCGTCGATCATCAATACCTTTGCATTTGCTACCGCCGCTTTTTTTCTTTCATCCAATGTAAGCGGCGGCAAATTTCCCTTGTCGAAAACACAGGTACGCGTAGCTTTGTCTCCTGCAAGCCAGATGGTAGACGTAAAGCTGCGATAACCGGTCTTTTTTTCTATATGATCCACGTTTACAGCATATCGGACGAAATCATCCACAAGGAACTGTCCGCCATTATCCTCCGCCAGAACACCGATAAAGCCTGCCCGTATCCCCAGTTTTGAAGCCGCTATCAGTCCGGTAGCCGTTGGACCGCCCCCAACAGCTTCGGAAGAGTGGGCCCGCAGCTTTGTATCTTCTTTTGGATATTCGGGAATGGTAATTAATGTGTCCATAACACAAGCTCCAATTCCCACGATTTCCGGTTCATTTCTACTATTATCCAGCATTTTTTCTCCCTGTTACTGTTTTTCTACTGCACCATACCTTCTGCACCAAGCAATTTAATTTTTGTCAGGCAGAACTCTTTTACTGCATCAATCGGTTTTCTCATAAATATGTCAAGGGCCACGCTTCGGTTTGGATCATTCAATCCCTCCTGCACGGTATCCAAAAAGGTAAAGCAAATATCGGTCGCAAAATTCATCTTACGAATACCTGCTTTTACCGCCAGCTGTATCTGTTCGTCCGGAATGCCTGAGCCTCCATGAAGCACCAAAGGTATATGGTTCGTTGCTTCATATATAGCCCGGATTCTTTCAATGTCCAGCTTTGGCGGCTTTTTGTAGCGTCCATGGGCATTTCCCACTAAAACAGCCAGTGCAGAAACTCCGGTAGTCTTCACGAACTGTGCCGCTTCTTCTATGTCTGTAAATTCGTCCATACTGTCATCATTTACGGTCCCAATATGTCCAAGCTCACCTTCCACACCCAGACCAACATATCCACAAGTCTCCACTACCTGCTTTGTCCTTGCCATATTCTCTTCATATGGATGCAATGATCCGTCAAACATAATTCCGGTGGCGCCCCAATACAGTGCTCTGGTCACCTCAAGTTCCGAAGGACCATGATCCAAATGAAAACATACCGGCACGCTTGCTTTTTTTGCCGCTGCAACGACAGATGGTGCCAAATAGTATGCGACACCTTCCTTTACCAATCTCGGATATATCTGCATGATGATAGGGGCTTTTGCCTCTTCCGCCGCCTGTACCGCTCCTACAACAGTTTCCATGTTATATACGTTGAATGCCGGAACAGCAAAACCGCCTGTTTGTGCCATATCTAATACTTCTTGTAATGAAACTAACATTTTTACGCTCTCCTTTTGGGCTATGCAGCAAGTGCATAGCCCTGTTCTGAACAGTTGCTAATACCTACTACTATTGCTCTCCTAAAATCAGCTCTTCCAGAGAAAGTATTTTTACCTCGCTCTGTTCTACCGCCTTTAAGGAAGCATATTCTGATACACTTGCAGTCACGATCGTGTCTGCGCCAACACCCTTTGCATTGTTGATACGGTCAGCAGCCACACGGAGAATGACGTCCGGCATCCACTCCTTCATCAGCAAGTTGCCTGCCCACATGGTATCTTTTCCACAGCACAGCATCTCGTTACATACTGCATATGCGGATATTACTTTCCTTGGTTCTTCTGTTTCTTCCAAGTCTCTGGATAATTGGAATGGATCCTGATAGACCACATTTTTACCACTGTTTTTCGCCTCCAGGCTGCCTTTTTCGAGAATCTCTGCCAGGAAAGATGTAAAAGTCACAACTTCGGCGCTCAGTTCCACGCCCCATTCCTTGTATTCCCGCTTAAATACTTTTGCATCCTGAGGATCGAATACCACTACCTTATCGTATGCATTTATCGCCGCTGCACAGGCAAGCATCTGTTGTTTTGTTTCATTTGCGGCACTGATCAGATACTCCAACTGCTGGCCGCTGGCCGGCTCTTTTTCCAAAACAGAAAATTCTACACCGGCTTTTTCCAGAACTTTAATTGCTTTTATGGCAGCCTCCGGTACTTTATAAAGTGCATCTACACCTAAAAATAACAATGTATCCGCTTTCTGTGCATGAGCCACTACAGTTGCTTTCAAAGATGCATCTATTTCTACAGCACCATAAGCATTTCCGGTTTCAAGGCATTTGTCCACCAGGTTATTGATGTATTCCGGAAGCACCCCTTCTAATACACCGTCAAGTCTCGCCTCTTTTGTAAACATTACCGGATCCCAGCCGGTCACGCATTCTTTCGTACATGCGCCGCAGCAGGCACATTCGTATATATTATCAATTACCTCACTTAACGTAAACGTACCTCTATTCACCAGAGATAATCCCAATGCTCTGGCACGTGAAGTATTTCTTTCTAAACCGGTCGCATTTCCAATGGGACAGATGTGGCGGCACATCCAGCAAAAGCGACAGGAGTCTACATGTTTCTTACTATTCTCAGTCATATTTTCACCACACCTTTCTATAATCCAAGCTTGAATGGATTCATAATACCGTTCGGATCAAGTTCTTTCTTTAATCCTTCAAATACCTGCATCGCCGATCCATACTGTTCTTTCATCAGACGTCCCAGCTTGATTCCTACACCATGGTGGTCATTTACCACCCCTCCATGTGCAATAGCGGCTCTGACACCGGTTGTCCAAATCTGTTGATGCAGACGCAATGCTTCTACCGGATCCTGCGGTACATCTTTGCCTTCCACGATGAAACGGTCGTATACCATGGCGCCCCACTCATACCAATGGGAAAAATGTGCAATGAACTTTGCCTGCGGGAAGTTCGTCTCAATTGCTTCTTTCATAGCTCAGTAAATCTCTTCAATTTTACCATAAGGCGCGATGGTATCCATGGTACCGAACATCTGTGGAATATCCATCATGTGACCTGGATAGAAAAATGTAATCTTTTCTTCCCACCATTTCTCGCCATACTCACTGCCAAGGTCTTCTGCACCATATTTTTTAAAGGTATCCAGCAGGATTTTTTCCTCCACATCCACCATTTCTTTTACACCTTCATATGCCACGTTCATGAAAGCACCCTCACGTTCCACGCCGACAATCTTTTTAATCAGAGATGCCGTTTCTGCCGGGTCATACAAACGCATAACGGAAGGCTTGAATTTCTGCAAAAGTTCTCTGGAGGCTTTGAATGCCCCTGTCATATCCTGGAACAAAAAGCCACGGAACCTTCTCTCTTCCGGTTGGTCATAGATACGAATCTGTGCTTTTGTAATCACACCAAGCGTACCCTCTGAGCCAATAAAAATCTGGTTCAGATCAGGACCTGCTGCATGTTTCGGTGCAGGTGAGGTATAAATGATATCCCCATTTGGAAGTACAACCTCCATCTGGAGAACCATATCATCAATTTTACCGTACTTGGTAGAAACCACACCGATTCCCCGATGGGCAAGGAAGCCTCCTACGGTAGAACAGGTCAACGATGACGGATAATGCATGGTCGCCTTCCCCACTTCATTGGCTGCCCACTCAATATGTTTATAAATAGCGCCTGTACCACACTCTATGTACATACCTTCTGTATTTACTTCATAAATCCGGTTCATTCGCTTGGTATCCAGAATGATGCCACCACATACCGGAATTGCACCGCCCTGGGTGCCACCACCGCCACCCCAGGTGGTAACAGGGATTTTGTAGTAATTTGCAATTTTCAGCACCTTAGATGTCTCCTGTGCATCCTTCGGCGCTACTACAAAATCTGCCTCCGGCATTCTGCGCCCTCTGTCTGCCCACATGCGGGACAGCCAGTAATAATCCACGCTGTGGGTCACTTTATCAATTGGCTTAATTGAACAATTTTCCACACCGACTGCATCCTCCAGCTCGGTCAGAATCATTGCATTTAAAAATTCATTTGTCTGCATTTTTACGCTCCTTCCATCTATCATATATCAAAAAACTTATGCTCCTCCGAAGACTTCCTTGCCAAAAGGCACATCTGCGCACTTAATATACCTTCTTGTAAAGTAGCCCCTGAAGTTTCCGTACCTTTCATAACATTTACAAAGTTTTCAGCCAGAATGGCATCTCCACCGCCGTGCCCTTTCGCGCTGCACTTTACCTCATAGGTTTCCGTTACATTTTCCAGATGTCTATATACCGTTATAAGGTTTTTGTTCCAGTCAAATTCCAAGGTACCTTTATAACCAATCAGTCTGGCGCCACGTTTGCCGGCTCCATTTCTTACAATAAAGTCCTGAGAATATACTACATGCATACCACTTTCGTATTCTATGATGATACTGCCGCTGTCTTCATTACCGGTATCTTTTGCGAAGCAGCAATAGGGTCCAATCACATATCCATCACCATTTTTTTCCACGTTTTGCGGGCTTTCCGGACAGGATGCCGCCTTGGCACAGTCTGCACATAGCATGCCCTCCGGTTCCTCTCCTTTAAATATCTGTTTTGATTTCATGGCACAGATGCGG
>JAGASC010000020.1 GCA_017621905.1 Roseburia sp. | reverse complement strand
TAGATATTTCCCATATCCACGCTGGCGAAATGCTGTAATTCCCGCTCCTGCAGCTGCAGTCCATACCGCAGATAATGGGAAAAGGCACAGGCTGCAAAACGTTCCAGCCTTGTCACGCTGTTTTCCAGTATATTTCCATATAATGCCTTCGTCACCGCACGGCCGATGGGTTCCTCGGTATGATGGAAAAATGCTGCATCCAGCAGGCGTTCGATACGTTTGGCATATTCTTCCTGAGACAGATACCAATTAGCCAGCACTTTCCATTGCTCTTTAGCCGCTTGATTGTTTTTCTCTTTTGCTGCTTGTTCATCTTTTTTTTGCAAGCCTTCCAAGAAAAACCGCATGGCGTTCTCCGGCGTCATCACGTCCTCCCGGCTGCGAAGTTCATCGATTTCCTGCACCATAAGACCAGGAAACATTTTTTGCAGTGTTCCAATCAGATAGGAACGGCGTTTTGCCTTTCCATCGGAGCCAACCGCAGAGAAGGTCACATAAAGCGCATCCGAAGGCTTAGTCATATTCAGGTACAGGTAAAATTTCTGGATAAACACCTTTTCTCTGGCTCCCGGCGCCAGCTCCAGGTGGTGTGCGGTGATACTTTCCCGCTCAAACTGAGAAATAATACTTCCGTGGTTCTCACTTTTTGGCACAACACCGTCGTTTACCCCGACAAAAAACAAAATTTTTACATGATTTAATCGGGTACGCTCAATATCTCCGATGGTCACCCGGTCATTTCCCGGTGGGATGATGCCCACCTTTGCCGCAGAAAAGCCCGCATCCAGAATATCACCGTATTCCCGGATTGAAATCTGCTCTTCTCCTAAAAGGGCGCATACCTTGTCCAGCAAATCCATCACAATTTTGTAAATCTGGGCATACTCTTTCGCCCGCGCCGGATTCCCCGCCTCCTCAAAGGCCAGCTCCCGCTCCTTCAGCTGCTCTGCTATTTTTAACGAACTAATAAACCGGTAAAGCGTATAGGTCTGCTCCGCCACAGTGTGCTCTTTTCCATGAAAAACTTCAAACAACGGCTCAAATGCCTGCCAGATACTCTCCCTCACACGATTCATGCGGACAAATTCTTCCTTTGCCACATCCATCGTACTGCTCGTCCCAAGTACAAATGTCCAGGCCTGGCACCAACGTTTTCTCCCCCGAATTCCCCTTGCAAGCACATAGTTTTCCAGCCGGTCGATGTCATCTTCCGTCAGACATACCTCTTCTTCCATTTTCTCCACTGTCTGTGCACCGCTATCTGCCAACTCTCTATTTTCCATTACCATCTCTGTCGCAGGATTTTCTGACACGTTGTCAGTCCCTTCTCCCAATACTCTGTTCTCTTTTTTTTCATCAGGTACTTCGTTTCCCGCAACATTTTCTTTTCTCTCAGCTGCTATTATAATCGGTCCCGCTAACCCGGTACGCAAAAACCGAAAAACACTCTCGTAGGAAAAATCCTGTTCCACCACCTCTAAGGTTGCCCGCACAAATTCAATAAACGGATGAAACAAAATATTTCTGGTCTGGTCAATAAAATAAGGAATCCCATATTGCTCAAAAATTTCCGGCACATAGTTGGCATACTGGGGCACATCCCCGGTCACCAACGCGATATCCTTATAACAATATCCCTTCTCCCGAATCAGCCGCGTAATCTCCCGCGCCGCAAAATTAAGTTCCTCTCTGGGATTCTTAAGCCCCGTGATACTGATGTTCTCCGGCTTGTTCTCCCATTTGCGCCCCATCGGCCGGAAAAGATTCTGTTCCATAAAAAATAAATCCGGCGCATTTTTATATCGTTTGTCCTTCCCCGGCTTTAAAATCACAGGATCTTCGATTTCCATCGGCAGTTCTGCCGCCATACGGGTCAGCACCTCTACCGTCTTTTTACTCATGGCAAACAGTTCATGCACACCTCTGCTGTGGTAAAAATCCTCACGGATATCCATGGTCACTGACACGATCATCTTGTCTGCAAGCTCCATCAGTTTTCGCAGCAGGCGATTCTGCACCGGTGTAAAGCCGGTAAATTCGTCAAATACAATGACGCTGTTTCGCAGCATGGCAGACTCCTGCGCCACCTCACAGAGCAGAGAAAGAACTTCCTCCGAGGTAATATATTTTCCTTCCAGATATTCCCGAAAACCACGATACATGGTAAGGACATCCTGCATTTTCATTTCCAGTGCAGTCCCCAGCTTCTCTTTTTCTAGAAACCCCTCCAGGTCCTCCGGTGAAATGTTATACTGGGTCAGCTCAGTAAGCAGGGACTTTACCTGATCCACATACCCCATCTTGTTCATGTTGCTGCCCAGCACCTTAAGCTCTTTCTTTTTGAGTTCCGCCACTTTGCGCAAGACAAGATTTTTCCCGGTATCCTCCAGCACCACCACGTCCTGCATGCCAAGTTCATCAAAAACACGGTATGTCAAGCGGGCAAAGCTTAACACATCCACGTTCATAATGGCGTGGTTTTTCTGCCTTCCCACCAGTTCCCTCTGGGTCTGCATGGTAAACTGCTCCGGCACCAGAATAAGGAAATTCCGGTCCGGCTCCTGTGCCGCCTGTTCTAATATTTGCTCATAAAGATATCCCGACTTTCCGCTGCCGGAATTTCCAAATATAAACTGTAATGACATGCTCTTTCTCTCCCTGCCTCTGCAGCACTTACTTTACACTGTCCTTTTCTTCTGCATCCTGCTCAAATCTGAAATCCGGGCCCAAATTGCCTTCCCGTAAATGTTTCCTGCAGACTGCCACATAGGAATCATTACCGCCTAAAACTACCTGTGCACCTTCCCGGATAATTCCATGCTCGTTAAATCTGGCATTGCACCTGGCAGCACGTCCGCACCAGCAGACAGTCTTAACTTCCTCAATAACGTCCGCCCATGCCAAAAGCCACAGGCTGCCCGGGAAAAGATTGTTCTGGAAATCCGCCCGGAGTCCATAGCAGATGACTGGAATATTCAGTTCATCCACCAAATGCACAAAGTACTCTATCTGTTCTTTGGTACAGAACTGTGCCTCGTCTATAATAATGCAGTCGTATTGCTGCACTTCTTCGTCGCTCAGTTCTACTAACTCTTCCGTCCAGATACAACTGTGCTGCAGGCCTATTCTGGACTTTATCACACGCTCTCCATCACGTTTGTCTGCGCAGGGCTTTGCCAACAATGCATGTTTGCCCCGCTCTCTGTAATTGTATTCCACCATCAGGGCGTTTGCTGATTTAGAGCTTCCCATGGCTCCGTATCGAAAATATAATTTTGCCATTTTTTCTTCTCTCTTACATATGTTATAATCTCTTTTGAGATTATAACATATGTAACTGTCTCTTCCAATATTAGATTTCACTTCGTTGCCTCATTCCTGATACCATCTATAACCGTTTATGGCACACTTAAACGATAACCTATACACGCATATAAAAAAGGCAACACCGGTATACCGCACAAACTTCTGCAATATATCAGTGTTACCCTTTATTCATTGTAAAAATTATGATTCAAAAGCAATCTACTTACTCTTTTTATTCTTCTTATATCCATTAATATTGTATCTGGCCTCATACTCCTCAAAATAGGTCATATACTCCTCATTTTTCATCTCCCGCACATTCTTCAAATACTCATGGGAGTCAAGCGCCTCACTCTCCAGCTCAAGCATAGCCACGGCCACATTCGAGCAGTGATCCGCGATACGCTCCAGATTATTCAACAGATCATTGAATGCAAATCCCTGCTTCAAATCACAGACCCCGGTCCGCAGTCTGGCAATATGCCGCATCTTAAGCTCATCACAGAGAATACCTATCAACTCCCGCAGCGGCTCCACTCTGGCTGCTGACGAAATCTCATCCTTCTGAAAGGAATCTACCGTAATCGCCAGAATCTCTTTGGTGGCATCCTTCAACACATTCAGCTCATACTGTGCCTGATCCGAAAAATGAATTTTCTTCTCATTCAGTTCATTTGCCACCTCTGCAATATTGACCGCATGGTCCGAAAGGCGCTCGAAATCACTGATGGTATGTAAAAATTCCGACACCTGCCTGGTCTGACTTTCACTCATTTCTTTTCCGGTCAGCTGCATCATGTATGTGCCCAGCTTATCCTCATATTTATCAATCAGATTTTCTTTTTCCTGCACCTTATTATATTTATCCTTGGAAAAATCCTCCAGAAGATTAAGCGCTCTTGTAATATTTTTTCTTGCCTTTTTTGCCATACCGTTCATTGCCGTATGACTCTGACTGATGGCAAGCGCCGGATATGCGAGAAATCTCTCCTCCAACAAATCAAAATCTGCTGTGTCCTCCTCGTCCTCTGCCGTATCCTTTACCAAAACAAATACCAGTTTTTCTATGTATTTAATAAATGGCATCAATATAATAATTGTGGCGGTGCGGAACACGGTATTCATCAGCGCGATGCTCATCGGTGTCATGATCATATCCAAAAAATCAAAATGAACAATCGCGTTTGCCGTATAAAATGCAATGGACCAGATAATCATACCGAACAAGTCATTGATCAGATAAATCAATGCCGTACGCTTGCCGTTCTTGTTCGTGCCGATAGAAGACAAAAGCACCGGACAGGCTGCTCCCACTCCGATTCCCATAATAATGGGCAATGCGGCTGCAAAGCTGATACTGCCGGTCATGGAAAGGGCCTGCAGGATACCAACGGATGCAGATGCACTCTGCAGTACCGCAGTGATCAGAATTCCTAAGATAATACCCATAATCGGGTTAGAAAACATCGTCAGTGCGCTGGTAAAAGCCTCATTTTCTTTTAAAGGCGCAACCGCTCCGCTCATAGTCTGCATTCCCGTCATCAAAATGGAGAATCCCAGCATAATATCTCCCACATTCCGGTAGACTGCCTTTTTCAAAAACATTTTAAAAATAATACCGATAATCGCCACCACTGCGGATATGGTCGCTGTGGACAAAAGCTGGGCAATGCCGCTGGACCCGTCAATATAGGACAGACACAAAATCCAGCCGGTGATACTGGTTCCGATATTTGCCCCCATTATAATTCCGATGGACTGGGCCACCTTCATCATACCGGAGTTAACAAATCCCACTACCATAACTGTGGTTGCCGATGAGGACTGAATCACCGCAGTTACTGCGGCACCTAAGAGGACTCCTTTTATCGGTGTACTTGTCAATCGGTATAAGATCAACTCCAATTTGTTTCCCGCTACTTTTTTCAAGCCGTCCCCCATCAGAGACATGCCAAACAGAAATAGTGCCACTCCACTGAGCAGCGATAAAATCATTGTAATTCCCATGTTCATAAATCCTTTTCATATGTATTTTCGCTATCACGTTTCATTATAAAACATTTTACCTGCTTTTTACAATCCCTTTACGCGAAACTTACAAAAAAAGCCCGCCATACCGGCGAGCTTATAAGTAATGCAATCTCTATAATTTTTAAATCATCCGCCCAGATACGCCTTTTTCACCTCATCACTGGCAGCAAGCTCTGCTCCCGTACCTGAAAGCACGATCTCACCCAGTTCAAGAACATAAGCGCGGTCGGAAATAGCAAGCGACTTACCGGCATTCTGCTCCACAAGCAGAACTGTGGTGCCGTCCTTGCGGAAATCTTTAATGATTTCAAACACTTGATCCACCATGATAGGAGAAAGCCCCATAGAAGGCTCATCAAGAAGCAGAAGCTTCGGATGGCTCATCATGGCACGTCCCATGGCCAGCATCTGCTGCTCTCCGCCGGATAGGGTCCCGGCAATCTGTGAGCTTCTCTCCGCAAGACGCGGGAAACGCCCATAAATCGCATCAATATCTTTCTTTATCATCGACTTATCCTTCTGTGAAAAACCGCCCATCAGCAGATTTTCATATACCGTCAGCTCCTGAAAGATTCTTCTGCCTTCCGGAACCTGGGTCATACCCAGATGAACGATTTTGTGGCAGGGCGTTTTGGTAATGTCCTTACCGTCAAAAATAACACTTCCGTGACGGGAAGGAATCAGCCCGATAATACTCTGCATAGTGGTGGTCTTACCAGCACCGTTCGCACCGATCAGCGTGACGATTTCACCTTCATTTACTTCAAAACTGACGCCCTTTAATGCCTGAATAACGCCGTAATAAACCTGTAAATCTTTTACTTCCAGTAACGCCATAGCATTATCCTCCAATGTATGCCTTAATGACCTCCGGATCATTTAAGGCTGTCTTTGTATCCCCCTGCGCGAGAACCGTGCCGAAATTCAGCACCGTCACTTCATCGCAAAGTCCCGAAACAAACTTCATATCATGCTCGATCAAAAGAATCGTCATATCAAATTCATCCCGGATACGGGTGATAATATTCATAAGGTCCTCAGTCTCATGGGGATTCATACCCGCCGCCGGTTCATCCAGAAGAAGGATCTTAGGATTGGTGGCAAGGGCGCGGGCAATCTCTAATTTTCTCTGCTTGCCGTAAGGCAGATTACAGGAAAGATAATTGCGCTCTTCCTCCAGGTCAACAATGCGTAATATTTCCTTTGCTCTCTCTCTCATTGCCTTCTCTGTTTTAAAATGGCGGGGCAGACGAAGCATACTCTCCACCATGCTGCATTTGAACTCCGGCTGGTTGTGAAGACCCACAAGTACATTTCGTATTACCGTCATGTTGTTGAACAGACGAATATTCTGAAAGGTTCTTGCGATTCCCTTATGGTTGATGGTCTCCTGACTCTTTCCAGTCAGATCCTCCCCGTCAAGGTAAAATTTTCCTGTGGTAGGACGATAAACGCCGGTAAGCATATTAAAAACAGTGGTTTTGCCTGCACCATTGGGACCCACCAGACCGTAAAGCTGTTTTTTTCTAATTTCAATATTTACATCCGAAACGGCTTTCAGGCCGCCAAAGGATATCCCAAGGTTTTCTATTTTGAGGATTACATCATTCATTGCGCTCACCCTCCTTTTTGTCGGGAGTCAGTGTGGAACCGGAAACATTAAGATCTACCGACAGTATTTCATTCATCTCTATCTTGGTGGGGACACGATCCCACTTTGCTTCATCATCCCGCTGGTGTGACGGGTCGTGATTTGGCTTTAACAGCTTATTCACCAACGCCTTCAGATTATGGGTCTCACGGAAACCTTTTAAGGACGGTGCATTGTTGTAGACCACAAGTACGATCAGGATGAGGGCATAGAAAAGATCCTGCAAAACAGCCAGATCTCCGGTAAGGATGGTCTGAAGCTTTACGTTCAGAACTGTGATAAGGGTTGCAGCAATAATGGATCCGCTGATGTTACCCATACCGCCCAATACCACCATGACCAGAATCTCAATGGAATAATTATAGCTAAATTTCGTACTCTGTATCGTAAAATTGCTGTAACTGTAAAGTACACCGGCGATTCCCGCAAAAAATGAGGAAATCGTAAACACCGCAAGTTTATATTTGGTAACATTGATTCCGGTGGCCCGGGCTGCAATCTCATTATCACGGATAGACGTAATTGCGCGGCCGTGTTTCGAGCGGAGCAAATTCTGTATTACGGCAAGACAGCCCAACACAAGCACAAGTGCAATGATAAAAAGCACCTTTTTGTCATATCTCGGAGTTTCAAGCCCCAAAGAACCGCCGAAGGCCTCAGCAGACGAGTTCATAAAAAGGGAACGGACAATTTCACCAAAAGCTAAAGTAACGATGGCAAGATAGTCACCCTTCAACCGCAGAGCAGGAAGTCCGATGATAACACCACAAAGCGCGGCAACACCGCCACCTACAATCAGTGCTGCGATGAGTGCCAGAAATTCATTTCCAATGGCTGGCTCCAAAATAACCGCTGTTTTTCCTCCAAGGTATGCTCCGACGCACATAAAACCCGCATGTCCCAGGGACAACTCACCGAGAAATCCGACCACAAGGCTTAGTGACACTGCCAGCATAATTGCAATGGCACACTGCTCCAGCAGATAGATGGTAGAGTTGTTTAACGCCCCCGTCAACGACAGGATACCAAACGTGATGGTAAAAGCAGCAACACCGATATAATTTACATAATGTTTCCACTTGATATTCATAAGCTTCTTTTTCATTATACTTT
>JAGASC010000271.1 GCA_017621905.1 Roseburia sp. | reverse complement strand
ACTTGGTCACTGACTAAGTTTTTCTGACTAAGTTGGTAATTTACATTTTTCAAGATGACTCTGAAATCTGTTGCCGTTGAGAAAATTTTCGGATTATATGCCGCTGTATATCCAGGCGGCTTTTCGGTTTCCCTGACGATTTTGCGTAGGCCGCTTCCATGACGCTCCATGTATTTCATGCGGTGGAACGGGTCAGCAATCACAGGGCTTGCCATATTGAACGGATACTTTTTAGTGTAAAAAACAAATCAGAAAATAAAAACGGAAAATCCGTTGATATTTTCTGATTTGCGGCGTATAATAAGATTATAAGAAAATAAAAACGAAAAAACTGTTTTTAGAGGAGGACTACCTATGAAAATACTCCGCATCACCGCACAAGGACTCCCATTATTCAAAAAAGACTTGGATATTTGCTTTTATACGCAGCAACGTGTTTGCGAAGAGGACAAAGATAGTCTTTACCGTTTGACGGATAACTACTATCTCCACTCTGCCTGTGCTTTCATTGGAATTAACGCATCTGGCAAGACCTCGGTATTAAAGGTCATTAGCTTGGCCTTAAATATTGTGAAAAATGAGCCCATCAATCATGTGGAGGCAAAAAGTATTCTTGGCGGAGCGAAGAAGGCTACAATTCGCACATATTTTTATGATAAGCGCAGCTACGTCTGCTGCTTGGAAACTGTAATTGCAGCAAAGAAGTCGAAAACAGGGGAATATGTGTATTCGATTCTGTCTGAAAGCCTTTGGGAAAAACCGATTGCAACCGTTAAGTCGAAAAAGTATCTGACAGATTTTACAGGAGTGAAGCCTGTAGAGCAGCGCAATAGCGATGAAGCATACCTTTCTGATGATGTCAGCTTTGTCATTGCACATAATAAAAAAGCGAATGATACAGTGGAAATATTCAGCCTGCTTTCCTATACAAATGTGAATGTGCTTCCATTTACCGAAGATATTCCATTGGAGGTAATTGCATTTCTCGATCCGACCATTGAGAAATTGTGCTTTGAGCAGACAGAGGGAAAAACATTTATCCACTTGAAGTTTAAGGATGAAGAAGAGATTATCCTGAATAATGCGGCAGACCTTGAGCAGTATCTGTCCTCTGGTACGATTAAGGGCATTATTACATTCTCGATGGTAAAGGAAGTTCTTCATTCAGGTGGTTATCTTCTGGTAGATGAAATAGAAAATCATTTCAACAAGGAAATTGTAACGACCTTAGTGCGCTTCTTTATGGACAGCCGACTGAACAAAAATGGCGGAACGCTTATTTTCACTACACATTATCCGGAACTGCTGGATGAATATGACCGAAATGACGGAATTTGTATTGTAAGAAACCGTAACGGCATTACAGCAGAAAATTTGAGCTATATATTGAAACGTAATGATATTAAAAAGAGTGATGCCTACCAGAGCGGCTTCCTTGAAGGAACAACGCCAGCATATGAAGCGTATATGCGCTTGAAGAAAAGCCTGGCTGCTTCAATCAATTAAGGAGGCAGCAGAATGGAATTAGCAAAATACAAGGCGTGTATATGTGAAGGCTCTGCCGAAGAAGCTATTATCGACATACTGGTTGATAATGATCTTCTGATTTTCAAAAGAGAAGAAATGTTGGAAGAACGTGTTATCCGTTGCAGAAGTGCTAAACGATTTGAGGAGCGATATTTACGGAAGGGATTCGATGAGCAGATTTCTGTGATACGGATTTTGGATTCTCGCAGAGAGGAATTTCGATTGAGTAAAGCATATGAGCAGAAAATTGACGTGGTAAATGTCATTACTGCTCCAGAAATTGAAATGCTGATTATTCATGCGGAAGGAGCATATGATCAATTTAAGCGTTCTGGAAAAAAACCAAGCGAATTTTGTAAAACAAATCTTCGGATGCATGATGTGAAGTCGTATGATTTTGTGAAGCAGTATTTCAGTAACCCTCAGCTCTTGGTGAAAGCCATAAAAGAGTATCGCAGAACAGCAAATATCCCCAAAGGAGAATACAGCTTGTCTGATTTGTTGAGATGAGCTTTGCTATTTTGATGCATTGGCCGTGACTCAAATGGTCACCAGGAGATAAACGGGTACCAGTTTACAGAAAACAGAATAGAATCATCTTTGATGCCTCGTTGGGAAACCAACGGGGTATTTTTTTGCTCCAATCCGGCTGCATAGGACACTGAAAAAGTTAAAACGAACCGTATGTAGTCCTGCAAGGACAACCAAAGTGCGCCTACGAGGCCAACGCGAAATAGGAGGATTCTTGTTAAACTTATTTTGTAAGGACGAAAGTCCGGATGTCCCTTGAAAACTGAATACTCATTCTTCAGGTACATTCCTGTTTGGTCGAGCCTTCGACTGCACGCCATGAAGCCCATCGGGGCGATAGCGGTTTCGCAGAAGCAAATGCCGGATTGCAACCGGCGGTGGTGTTAAAGCCAGACAGGGACAATGATACTTCCGTAATTCGCGGTCCGGCCATAAGGAAGGCGGGATGGTTAAATTCCAATGGAGCAGTGAAGCACACTGCCGCCTGTGAGAAATCCTACATCTCTGGGGTGATAAGAAAAAGTACAGAGAAACCATATTTTCAGAAAGCACTGCTGGGTGCTGTATCAGCATGATACCTGGCAGGCTTTATCCATATCAGTGTATGGAGATTGGAGACAACAGCAAATGAAAGAAAACTGGGTTTATCGGCGAGGTGATTTATATCTCGCCAATCTCGGTGTTCCGGTCGGATCAAAGCAGGGCGGTGTTCGTCCTGTTGTGGTTCTTCAGAACGATGTCGGCAATTATTATGCGCCGACGATCACGATTGCTCCGCTGACATCGAAAATTGAGAAGAAGCGAAAGCAGCCAACGCATTTCTTTCTCCGTAAAGCAAAGGGGCTGGCAAAACCTTCTATGGTATTGGCAGAACAGCTCGACACCTGCGACAAGGTATGCGTGATTCGCTATCTTGGGCGGGTAAGTAAGGGGCAGATGCGTGGGATTGATGAAGCTGTAAGGATTCAGCTTGGATATTACATTCCGGAACAGGCAGAGAAAAAAAGACAGGGCAAATGCCGAAAGGATGGCGAAGAAGGCGATGGATAAACTGATTACAAGAAAGGAAGCAGCCAGTATACTGGGAATCAGCGTAAAAACACTGGATGCTGCAAGAACTGACGGTTTGATCTCCTATGTTCAGTATGTGGAAAACGGCTGCGTTTATTTCACAGAAGTGGGGATTCAGGAGTACATTGCAAAATGTACGCACCGTGCAAAACCGATGGAACGTGCTGCGACATATCGCAAACCTCGAAGCTTTCGGCGGTGAAAATCGACATCGTTGAGTATGGACGATGAATCCGCAATAATGAAAGCAACAACAGGATTGGAGGTAATGATATGGCGGCAAGAAGAATGATGCTTCCCGATTATGGTACGGTGAGCATGAAGGGAACACAATATTATCGAACCCGTGTAACAGATCAGCAGGGACGGCGGGTTTCCTTATATGCAAGGACGAGAGAGGAACTGTACCAGAAGGAACAGGAAGCGATCCAGCAGATTGAGAACAAGACGTATCGCCGGAGTACACCCACGGTGGAAGAGTATTGCGAGAAATGGCTGCTGATGCAGTCGGCACAGATCAGGATGACAACGCTGATTGATTATACATCGAAGGTGAAGAACTACATCATCAAGCCCTTGGGCGATATGCATATGGGAGATGTAACAGCAGATGACATTCGCCTGGCACTGCTGGCGGCATCGAAAAAGTCGGCATCTGTGTACAAATCCGTGAATGTTATATATAAGTGTATTTTCACGGCAGCAATGGAGAGTAAAATCATTGATGAGAATCCGACCATCTATCTGAAGAAGAATGTGGGCGGGATTCCCCAGAAGGATCGCCTCCCGCTTACGGATGAGCAGGTGGATAAGCTGTTGGATGCCATTTACGGCTTGCCGCCGTATGTGTTTGTGATGCTGGGGCTGTACGCAGGACTGCGGAGAGAAGAAATCCTCGGACTTCAATGGGATTCGGTGTATCTTGATTGCGAGGCTCCGTACCTTACCGTTCGGAGAGCTTGGCATACGGAGCATAATCGTCCGGTGATTCTGACAGAGCTGAAAACAAAGGCAGCGCATCGGAATGTCCCTCTGCCGGACAATCTTCTGGAATGTCTGAGAGAGGCGAAGAAGACATCGACATCGGATTATGTGGTTGCAAACCGGGATGGAGACCCTTTGTCCTATACGCAGTTCAAGAGATTATGGCAGTATATCGTAACCCGTACCACCAAGGAACGCTGCTATTACCGCTATGAAGATGGCAAGAGGGTTAAGCATACGGTGAAGCCGGTTCTGGGGCAAAAGGCGGCACACAATGGAAATGTGGTTTACAGTCTGGACTTTGAGGTGACTCCGCATCAGCTGCGGCACACCTATATTACGAATCTGATTCATGCTTCGGTTGATCCGAAGACAGTTCAGTATCTTGCCGGTCATGAAAGCAGCAAGATCACCATGGATATTTACGCCAAGGTGAAATATAATCGCCCAGAGCAGCTCGCAGGAGTGCTGGAAGATGCTTTTGCATCGTGGGATTAAGAGTAAATCAGAAAAAACTTAGGGCAGGGATGGTCAAAAATCCCTGCCCTTTTTACATACATTCGACATCCTGGAAGGAAGTGCTGTACGCCATGATAATAAAAGTGACAACACGCAATGTATGAAGATAGATAGGAGGAGAACACATGGCTAAAGGAAAAAAGCGTCCGGTTGAACTGCCGGAATACGGAACAGTGATGATGAAAGGGGTACAGTATTATCGCACTCGGATTACAGATGCAGACGGAAAGCGAGTAGCGATTTATGGGCTAACACGCGAAGAATTGTATGACCGGGTGGAAGATGCCCAGAAGAAAATCGCGGAAGTGGTTTTCCACAGAGAGAATCCGACCGTGGAGGAGTATTGCGAAAAATGGCTGCTGATGCGGTCAGGAACGGTAAGAACCAATACGTTGGAGGGATACGCGCGGATGGTGAATCGGTACATCGTGGGTCCGATTGGACAGATGTATATGGACGAGGTGACCACAGATGACCTGCGGCTGCTGATGGTTCCGCTATCAAAAGGTTCTTCCGGAATGTATGGTCAGCTCAATATGCTGATTAAGAACATTTTTAATTCGGCAGAAGAGAGCAAAGTGATCAAAGATAATCCATCCAAAACGATATGCGCAAGAGGCGGAAAGCCTGCGAAACGGCGCGAGGCTTTGACAGATGAACAGACTGCCATTTTGCTGGATAGCATTCGTGAGCTTCCACCGTATGTCTTTGTGATGATCGGCTTGTACGCGGGATTGCGTAGAGAAGAGATTCTTGGATTGAAATGGGACTGCGTATTCCTGGATGAAAAAACGCCGTACATTTCCGTAAGGCGTGCATGGCATGTGGAAGGCGGTAAGCCGGTAGTCAACACACTTTTGAAGACACCGGCAGCGAAACGAGATGTTCCGATTCCCAAATGCCTGGTAGCCTGCCTCAGGGAAGAAAGGGAAAAATCAGAATCGGAATATGTGATCTCGAATTCGAAGGGAACTGTTTTGACGGAAACACAGTTTGTGAGGGTCTGGAAGTACATAACAGTCCGTTCTACCGCAGAACGCTGTTATTACACCTATGTAAATGGACAGGCCATCAAGCATAGAATAAAGCCAAGGCTTGGTGAGCATCAGCCGAACAATCCCAAGCTGGTGTATACGATGGACTTCAAGGTGACTCCGCATATGCTGCGGCACACCTACATCACCAATCTGATTTACAAAGGTGTTGATCCTAAGACGGTGCAGTATGTTACTGTTCAGAGGCCAACTTAATCATTGGGAAAAGTGCTGAATTTAAAAAAATTATTTTGTGGATAAGTGTAAGTCCTCAGGAAAACTATGTTACTTGTTTTTCTGAGGACTTTATTTTCGCTGGAGATATCCACTATT
>JAGASC010000270.1 GCA_017621905.1 Roseburia sp. | reverse complement strand
GAGCTGGTGTTGCTGGTGGGCGGTGCAGCTGTGATTGCTGTAGGTGCAAATCTGCTGGTGGACAATGGCACTATCATAGCTCAGAAGCTAGGTGTGCCGGAGACGGTCATTGCACTGACCTTTGTGGCGCTGGGCACCAGTTTACCTGAACTGGTCACCACTATCACCTCACTGCGCAAGGGCCACGCCTCTCTTGGAATCGGCAATGTCATTGGTGCCAACATTTTTAATCTGGTGCTGGTTTCCGGTATTTCCATAACGCTGGCGCCTTTTGAAGTGCCTGTGGGCAACACGCTGTTTGGTTACAACTCTTCTCTGGTGCTGGATATTCCGCTGATGCTGGTGGTTATGAGCCTTATGACCCTTCCTGCATTGGCGACGAAAAAACTCTCCCGGTGGCAGGGCGTTTTGTTACTTTGTATTTATGCCGCGTTCTGTGTGGTGCAGTTTGCACTGTAATCTGGCTGTTTGTGTGTTTTTACAGAGAGGTGCGCCTCAAATTTTTTTCGATATAGGAAGGAAAATTCCAATATGGAAAAAGATTTGGGGCGTATTCTTTGTGCCCACATATATTATAGAGAAATCTAAAATATAAGGTAAGGAAATCATGGATAATTTTGTAGTTGTTTCAATAGAAACCCATTTATTTTTTGCCCGTATCATGAAGGAGCATTCCTTTTTTTTGCAGGTCGGCTTTCCGGGAAAAGAAGTAGCATTTATTCAGAGAGCAGAGCAGTTCCGGCTGCAGTTTGAAGATCTGCTGCGGCAGACAGTGCAGATTGCTGACGGGTTAGTTAACCCGGATTTTATACAGTCCGAAGAAATGGTAACAAGATTTACGATACCGGCGGAAACGAGAACCAGTAATTTTACAGGAATACCCATTGACAGCAAGATTACGGTAATGCAGCAGAGTTTGCGTGCGGACTGCGACGTAAAAATAAACAGAGAAACGATAAGGACCGTTCAGCAGCTGAATGTGAGAGCAATCAGACTGTTGAACGGTCTTATTGAGTTTAAGGAAACGATTCTAAGGGAAGTGCGTGCCTGCCGGCTGTTTACAGCCAATTACCCACTTTTGATTGAGCACATCCTGCGGGAAGCGAGGATGTACCGGATGACGCTGCTTGAACTTGGCCAGAACCGGGGTGTTTCCCGCAGCACTCTTGCATCAAAGGAAGAATTCTGGAATCAGATTATGATGGAACACGCCCTTTTCATCCGTGGCCTGTTAGACCCCACGGAAGAAACGTTGATCGACACAGCAGATGAGTTTGCGACAGACTACAAGGAGCTGTTGGAACTGGCAAGGCTTCAGGAATTAAAGGCATCGGAAGAACTGACAAAACGCTCCTTGGAAGAAACATTGAAATATCGCGAATTTAAGACCGCAGGGGCGGAAGGTATTCTGGAATGCCGGATACAGTCTATCATATTGCCGCTGTTGGCAGACCATGTGCTGCGGGAGGCAAATCACTATATTCGCATACTGGAAACAGGCTGCGGAGAAGGTGGGAGGTAGCAGATGGAACTTTGCGCATATCCAAGCCGAAACAGGACCCGGTGTTATGATATAGAGGCAATTGAGATTCCGATTGTATACAATAAGTATGGAGACCACGACCCGAGTGGTCTTCTCTACGTGTTAAAAAAAGATGCTGAACGAATCCGGACAGGAGCTATTCGAAATTTTGAAAAAGAAGTTCCTCAGCCTTACGAGGAGGTTATGCCCTTGGTCATTCGCGCCAATAAAGGAGAAACGGTAGAAATTTGTTTTACCCATTCTTTGAACCGGCCGCTATCCATGCATGTGCAGGGACTTTTTTATGATGTGCAGACCTCTGACGGAGCAGCGGTGGGATTCAACCGGGATTCCACCACCATGGGAAAAATTCATTATACCTGGTATGCGGAACGGGAAGGGGTCTACATGTTTCATGATATGGCGGACCCACGGAGCGGCGAGGAGGGAACTAACGTACACGGTTTATTCGGAGCCATTATCGTGGAGGCGCCGGAATCTGTGTGGCTGGATCCTGAGACCGGAGAGGAAATGGAAAGCGGTTTGTTTGCCGACATCTATCACCCGATCAGGCCGGCTTTCCGGGAGTATGCAGTATTTTTCCACGATGAGTTGGAAATCAAAGATAAAGATGGAAACCAGCCACTCAACCCACATACCGGGCTGCCGGATTCCACCACAGGAATCAGTTATCGCGCGGAACCTATGCGAAACCGTCATCCATTGACTCAGGATCCCGCGAATAACGGGGAGGATATTTCCATGAGCTCCTGGACTTATGGGGATCCGGCGCCACCGATATTAAAAGCATATGTGGGAGACCCATCCAAAATTCGTCTGATCCATGGCGGAATCAAGGAAACACATGTGTTTCATCTGCACAATCACCAGTGGCGGCTGGAAGGGGATAATCCGAATTCCACGATAATTGACTCGATTTCCATAAGTCCCGGAGAGTGTTATACCTTAGATATTCTTCACGGTGCAGGAAGTTTGAACGGAATGATTGGCGATGCAATTTTCCATTGTCATCTGTACCCGCATTTTCATGAGGGAATGTGGACATTGTGGAGAGTTTACGACAGATTGGAGGACGGAAGAGGAAGGCTGCCGGATGGAACGATCATTCCTCAGCTTTTGCCGCTGAAAGACAGAAGGAACCCGCCCAAAAAGGATGATGATAATCCGGGATATCCCAACTTTATCAACGGAACAATTGGGGAGGCGCCGCTTCAGCCGCCGCTTGGCATATTGAATCCGGATGGGAGCAACAAGATTTGGCCGACACGTCTGGAGCGGGCAAATTTTGTCCGGGAATATGAGCCGGGAGCCCTCTATACGGATACCTGCCCCTGTCATACAGATGGGGATGGCAAGCGAGAGTGCAAAGGTAGTAGAGCTGACAATGCCGGAAGAGATTACGAAGATGGCTGTGATTACTACGTAGATGAAGGGATTGGCCACGGGGTGGAAGAAAATCCTGATGTGAGTATCTGCCACGCAAATAAGGAACATGAGGGTGTGTCAGAAAAAAAGGAAGATGTGGGTACCTGCTATACAGACAAAGAACATGAGAGAGAGCTGGAAGAAAACGTAAAACTGTTCGAATTGGCACTGGTACAGGCAAAAATAGTATATAACAGTTTCGGCTGGCACGATCCGCAGGGAAGATTTTTTGTTCGAAAGGAAGAACTGATCCGCCATGGCGGTCTGGATGCCTATATCCGTAAGGTGGAATCCGGCAGGATTAAAGTGGAGCCGCTTGTAATACGTGCCAACGCCGGGGATTGCATCGAAGTACAGCTGACCAACCTTCTGCCGGAAATTCTGGAAGAGAGTGCTTTTCAGATGCGCACGATCACGGACATTGTGGGTTTCCACATTCACCTGGTAAAATTTGACACCATTGTATCCGACGGCGCGGCCAATGGCTGGAACAATATAGCCGGAGCAAGAAAGTATGAAACTTTAATTGAGCGGTTTTTTGCAAACACAGAGCTTAATACGGTATTTTTCCACGATCACCTTTATGCCAATTCCCACCAGCAGCACGGCGTTTTTGGAGCGCTTATTGTGGAAGAGGCGGGAGCCACTTTCCATGACATTTGTGATGGAAAAGAACTAAATGCAGGTACCCAGGCGGTAATACGAAGACGGGACGGAACTTCCTTCCGGGAATTTACCCTTTTTGTGCATGACTTTGCCCTACTTTTTGATAGAGAAGGCAGACCACTGAATCCGCCGGAGGTGCCCGGTGGTCACGACGATCCGGGTGTAATGGGGATTAATTACCGCTCGGAGCCCATGCGTGAGCGGCTGCAGGATGGTAGCGACCCGGCCTATGTGTTCAGCTCTCTCGTCCACGGCGACCCGGCCACACCAATTTTGGAAACCTATCCCGGTGATGAGTTGCTGATTCGTCTGTTAGACGGTGCCCACGAAGAACAGCATTCCTTCAACCTCACCGGAATGTCCTGGAAAAAAGAAATCACAGACGTATTTTCACCGGTCACTGCGTCCCAGACTTTGGGAATTTCCCAAGCTTTTAACATCCATGTGACGAAAAAGTACGGTCCCGCAGATTACCTGTACTATTTCGGCGGAATCGATGACATTTG
>JAGASC010000269.1 GCA_017621905.1 Roseburia sp. | reverse complement strand
CATTTCATGCAGCGCAAAAGAAAGAGCTTCTCTACAGCAGGCCTGCACACACTTTCCGCACAGGCTGCATTTTTCCCTTTCATACAGGCGTACCAGTTCCACCTTTTGCGCTCCATTGTGGCAGACCGCCTCGCATGCGCCACAGTACATACACTTTTTCTCGTAAAACAATATCTGTTGGTCTGCACTCTGTGTCTCCGGATTATGACACCACTGGCAGCGCAGCGGGCACCCCTTTAAAAACACGGTGGTGCGCACGCCTGGGCCGTCGTGCATACAAAAACGCTGGATGTTTGTTACTGGAATCAACATATCTTTCCTCACTTCCAAATCACTTTTTCGTTTGGCTGTTCTGCAAATCTGCTGTTCTTTTGTCCGGCAAATGCACAAATCAAAGGAACACTTATCTCAGCTTTCAGCTTCCTGAATAATCATATTCTGCCACTCTTCGTTCAGTGTGACAAAGCGGGCGTTCCAGCCGGAAACACGCACGGACAAGGTCTGATAATCTTCCGGATGCTTCTGGGCTTCTTTCAGAGTTTCTGCTTCGACTACATCCATCTGCATAAAGAAACCTCCAAGAGCCACAAACCCACGTATCAAAGCCGCTAAGGCATCCAGACCATCCTCACCCTTTACACTGGAAGGCAGCAGCCTGACATCCAGCGCCGCTCCTGTTACCATTTTTTTTCATATCTGCCTTGCAGTAAGATTTAATAATTGCAGTAGCGCCCTCTTTGTCGGTTCCCGGTGTCGGCGACATATTTCCCGCCAGCACCTCTCCTTTTTTACGTCCATGGGGAGCTGCTATTCTTCCCGGCAGCCAGTCCAACTGCCTGCCAAAGGTACTGATTCCGGCCGGGAAGTTATATCCGCAGCGGTCGTCCAGACTACGGCACATTTCTGCAAAGTCATCTACCATCCGGGCAGCAATCATGTCTACCTCGTCATTGTCGTTTCCGTAGTACTGATAGTTATTAAGAACATTCTGACGCAGAACTTCTTCTCCTTCCCAGTTGTTGCGGAGTATCTCCATGAGCTCCTTTAGAGAAATCTTGTGTTCATCAAATACCAGTTTTTTGATGGCATATAGGCTGTTTACGGTGTCCGGCAATCCTCCGATATGCGGAGAATTTACATTGTAAACAGGACCACCTTCCAGATAGGACAGACCTTTGTCGATGCACCCCTGTTCAAATAGAGAAACTATCGTACATGGCCTCTGTTTTTTCCATATCCATTCTTTGCTTGGCACACCGGTACTTAAAAAAGCATTTTTCTTATCGCGAAAAATTCCTTCCACCAACGCTTTTAAATCCGCAACATATTTTTTATACAGGGACTCAAAATCCGCAAAATCAATCTCCGGACTATAATCCTTTAAGGTATTGTGCTGCAGAACCTGTAACGAATCAAAAGGAGAATAGACAAAATAAGTCTTTCCCGGTATCTGAACTTCCCAGCAGCCGTCATTGGCAAATTGGCGGGCTTCTGTCAGCGGATAGCCGTATCCGGTCAACGCCTCCAAAATCAAATCCTCATTGTACACCGCCAGAATACCTCCGCCGTAGCGAATTACCTCCGCCACACGCCGAATCAGTTTTTCGTCTGTATTGGCATTCACGCGAACCGTTGTGGGGAAATCGCTGATTCCCAGTTCTTCCAGAATATCCAGAACCAGATAAGTCACCTCATTGGTAACCTCCTGTCCGTTCTCGTCCACTCCGGCAAGCACCAGATTCTGGTAGTGCTGCGCATCCCCGCTGCCGTAATTTCCACCGCAGACCCATTCACATCCCTTGATAAACAGGTGCGCCAGAATTTCCCGCGCTTCTTCCAGGGTAATGCTGCCTTCCGCAAGATCCCGTTTCAGATATGGCCCCAGCATGGCATCGATTCGACCGATTCCGGGCCAGTTACCGCAGAGCCGCACAAAGGCAAAGGTAAACCACAGGCTCTGTACCGCTTCGTAAAAGCTGTTTGCCGGTTCCATGGGCACCCGCAGCAAATTCTTATAATTTGCCTCATATTCCGGGCGTCCTTTTAGGGCATCCAGATAACGGCCATGCCAGATATCAAAACAATCCAGACAGTGAATACAACTTTTTGCGAAGTCCTCCTTCTCGGTTCCCTGATATTTTTCCAGGGACCTAAGGGCATTTTCCCTTATATGCCCGATACCGTATTTTAATACGGTGGGAAAATCGATGGTCAAATGACTGATGCTGCTACAAAGCGGTTTATCCCGGTAGTTTGCAGGTATCACATGTCCTATTGCATTCCCAAGGGTTGCCGCGCCGCTGATTTTTTCGCTCTCACAGATGCGGACAGGCGCTTTTGTCACGATTTCCTTTATGGCAGCGTCATATTTTTCAAGTTCTGTCATCTGGTCAAAGTTCTCGATGTGATCCAGCGTTACACAGGGTGTTTGTTTGGTATTAAGCCCATATTTGTGATTTAATGATTCGTAAGCAAATTTTCGCGTGCTCTCACTAAGACGTATGGGCCTTGACGTTTTTGATGATGAATAAAATTCCATATTTTGTCGCCTCTTTCTTATAATAATTTATGAACTGTTGTAACAGTTCAGATACCTTCACTGTTACGAACTGTTACAATTATTGCATTTATCCTGATATTTATTCTAGCATGACGGCACTATATCCGTGATTGACAATACTACTCAAAACTTGTACAATACTATGGAATAAATTCCATACATACGTAATTTCCAAAGAAAAACCTGGAGAAAAATCCAATTCTGTTCACAGAGTTTTGCTTCTGCCTAAAGCGGCAGTGATGCAGTCGTATTTTCCTCCGGAAAATGAGGACGACAATAAGGAGAGGTTGCGGTTGAAAATAGAGAAAATTGAAATCAGATATGCTCACAAAAATACGATGACTTCAAATACATGCAATAGAATTAAGCACATCAAATCTCTTCCATGGCTTTCCGTCGTGCAGTCCCAGGAAGGCAGCTATGATATACAATTGGACGATTGTCCACTCTATAAGACCGGAGATGGCGGTTTTTTTATTGCGCCGTCCCAGGTTGTGCAAACTATTACTCATTTCACAAATCCGGAATCCAAGCTGATGCGTAACCGCTGGATTTTTTTGGATATTGTCATTAACAATAAATACCGGTTGGATTATCTGTACGATTTTCCGACTATTATTCCGGCAGAGATAAAAGATTCCATGAACAGCTTATTCGACAAGCTCTTTTTGGCTGGCGATTTATGTGATGAGATGAGCATATACTACCAGATTGTCAAACTCCTGCTGCAAATAGCAGAGCCCAAAAGTATAGCTGCGAGCAGAACACTTTTGAGTGTCCTGGATTACATACGACAGCACTATGCAGAAGATATTTCCATGGAACAGCTTTCTGCGGCTGCTTATATATCGAAATCGTATTTGTATGAGATATTTAAAAAGAACCTGGGAACATCCCCCATTGCTTATTTGAATCATTACCGGCTTTCGGTTGCCTCTGAAATGCTAAAGCAGACAGACGAGCCGATTGGAAAAATTTCAGAACTTGTCGGTTTTCATGATCCAGCTTATTTTAACAGATTGTTTCGCAGAACCTTTCTTGTTGCGCCCCGTGAATATCGAAAATCAATATGATTTTGTGAAACATTCTCTTTACTATTCCATTCATTTTCGTTAAAATAAGTTCATTGAAAAATTTATTTAAAAAAAGAAAACAAGGAGAATTATTATGGCAAATCCAATCGTTACCATCGAAATGGAAAACGGCGATATCATGAAAGCAGAGCTTTATCCGGAAATCGCCCCAACTACAGTAAACAATTTTATCAGCTTAATCAACAAGGGCTACTATGACGGCCTGATTTTCCACCGTGTCATCCGCGGATTCATGATTCAGGGCGGCTGCCCCAATGGAATCGGAACCGGCGGCCCGGGTTATAACATCAAAGGGGAATTCTCTCAGAATGGTTTTAAGAATGAATTAAAACATACGGAGGGCGTGCTTTCTATGGCGAGAGCTATGCATCCGGATTCCGCCGGAAGTCAGTTCTTTATCATGCACAAGACTTCTCCGCATTTAGATGGAGCATACGCTGCTTTTGGTAAGATTACAGAGGGTATGGATGTGGTCAACAAAATCGCAGAGACTGCAACCGACTACAGCGACAGACCGTTAAATAAACAGGTCATGAAAAAAGTTACGGTAGACACCTTCAATGTAGACTACCCGGAACCGGAGAAGTGCTAATTTAAAATTTAGGGACGTAGGATTTTCTAATTTGGGGACGTAGGATTTCCTAGAAAATGATACGTCCCCATTTTTTATTTTTCAAATCTGGGCTCTCTGAGACCCCCGCTTCCGCAAGAACTATGCCTGCAGAATGAATCTGGAACTTCTATTGTTATTTCTGTGGCACAAGCAGTTCTTTTCCACCCATATACGGACGCAATGCCACCGGAATGTTCACGCTGCCGTCCGCATTCAGGTTATTTTCCAAAAATGCAATCAGCATTCTGGGCGGTGCTACCACTG
>JAGASC010000268.1 GCA_017621905.1 Roseburia sp. | reverse complement strand
GGGCAAACATTATATGGAAAGATACGGAAAAGTAATTAGTAGTTTTGTGCGGTACCAGTATCTTCCGCACATAGGACTTACTGCGGTTTTTGTGCTGGCAGCGGGTGCAGTTCTAAGCTTCAGCAATCTGGATCAGAGCGGAGCGGCCAGGGTAATGGAGATGTACGCGGTACTCGGCGGAATTTTGCTGTTGGTACCGTTGTTTCTGCCGGAAGCGGATGTGGAAGTCTGGCAGTTAGAACAGTCGAAAGCAATGTCGATGTGGAAGCTTTATCTGGGACGGGTGGCAGTGGCGGTCCTGTTGCTGGCGGTAGTGGTCGGAATATTTGTTTTGCGGCTGTACCTGGGAAATTCAGAGTTTGATGAAATGGTTTTGGGGCGAGGAGCCTATTGCGAAGCACTGTTTCTTGGAAGCATGGGATTTTTTGTGGCAGCAGTGACCAATCAGGCTGTGCTTGGCTATATGGTGTCAGTGCTGTATTTTCTGGCAAATATCGGAGTAGCAAAGCGACTGTGGAAATTTGGACTTTATCCGATTTTAAGAGGAGATACCACTACCTGGTCCTGGCTGCTTGGCGCAGCGGCGGCGTTTATTGCGGCTGGAATCTGGCTGCGGGAGCGGAAACGATAAAATAATTCGCCTGTGGGAGCGGCTACGGCACTTATCGTTGATGATAAAAAATCAACCAGTTTGCTTAGATAAATTGGTTGGTTTTTTCGTCGTATACATAGTCGATGGCACCAAGCTTTGCTTCCAGCTCCCGGCGCTCTATCTGAAAATTAATGCAGAAACTATCCAAAGTGTGGAAGGTGTCGCGCAGCTGCGTGTTGGTAAAGCTCAAAAGCATGACCGGGTCTTTCGGTAAATTATCGTACATGGACATAATAAAACACTCCTTCTAATTTGGGGACGTATCTTTTTCTGATTTGGGGACGTATCTTTTTCTGGAAAATGATACGTCCCTTTTTTCGACTTTTATACGATAGCACAGAAACAGGGAAAAAGCAATCGTGAAAGAAGAAACCCTCATTAGATGGATGTCTTCAATCCGCTAAATTCCGAAGCTAATTGTCACACAGGAGCCGTAGAATCCCGTATGATAAGCCCCGGCTTTAATGTGACATGCTGTACCACAGTGTTTTCCGGATGCTTCATCTTCGACAGCAAAATAGTACAGGAGGTCCGGGCCATTTCTTTGATGGGATTCGAAATGGTCGTCAGACCAATCGGCAAATAAGGAGAAACAAAAATATTATCGAATCCCACAATGGAAATAGCCTCTGGAATAGCAAATTTTTTTTCATAAATAGCCTTCATTGCCCCGATGGCAATATCGTCATAGGCGGCAAAAAGGGCGGTTGGTTTTTCTTTGGCAAGAAGAATTTCATTCATTGCCTGATATCCTGCCTCCTCAAAACGCAAGGCGGAGGTGATGGTGTACTCCTTATTTTCGTGCAGTCCATATTTCCCCAGCAGCGAAGAATAAATATGGTATCTTGATTCGGAAAGCAAATCCCCGGCGTAGGCAATTTTTCTATGCCCCAGCTCCACCAGATGCTGTATCGCAAGGTCGATGCCGTATTCCTCATCAATCTGAATCACATCATGCTCCGGAATATCAATCTCACCCGCCGAATTTGCAATGATGACAATGGGGGTGTGATTTGTTTTGGTCTGATGAAATAACTCTGCGGCATGCTTGTTTTCAGTAATGAGCAGAATGCCGTCCACACTTTTCCTGATAAATTCTTTTAACAACTCCGCTTCTTTTGCAGCAGAAAAAAAGGAGAGGGCCAGCATGGAATAATAACCTTTTGAAATAATATATTCATTGATATGGTTCAGCAGCTGCGCATAATAATTACTGTTCAGCTCCGGGCATATTACCGCAATGGTCTTCTCATTGCTGGGAATGATTTTTTGTTCTTTGGTTTTATAGTTCAGGGATTTGGCAATTTGTAATATTTCATTGCGAGTGCTTTCACTGATCTCATCGCTTCCGTTGAGCGCCTTGGAAACAGTGGAGATACTTACATTTGCCAGGAGTGAAATTTCTTTCAAGGTAGCCATGGTACACCAACTTTCGTCTCATATAGTTCATGCCATGTCTGGCGGCTTTCTGAGAAAAAAAATAATATTTACGAAAATTTTCGTTGATTTCTTGTAGCTTATCATATGGATGGTAGAAAGTCAACGCCCAAAAAGAGGTTCCGGTAACAGAAGCGTTACAAGGCTTGTAAGTATGGAAAAACCAAAAAACAGACAGCGCGAAAAATGCGTCAAAAGCGGTGTGAAAAACGTACGTGTTTCATGTTGACAATTGAAAAAGCTGGGGGTATACTGAATGAAAAAAGACGAAAATGAACGAAAATTTTCGCTGATTTTCGTTGAAAATCCAAAAGAGATAAGGAAAGGAAAAAGAGAATGAACGTTGGAAACAAACATTATTTAGGAATCGATGTCGGTACGACTTCTCTGAAAGCAGCCGTTTTTGATGAAAAGGGACAACGCCTGGGGCTGCGGAGTGTGGACTATACCCTTGACACGGACCCATCCACCGGATATATCGAGTTCGATGCAGACAAGTACATCACTATGTGCCGTCAGGTCATCGATGAATTGGAAGCAGAATGCGGCGGCATTGATGCGATTTCTGTAGATACCCAGGGCGAGACGATGATACTGACCGATGAAGAGGGAATGCCTCTTTGCCCGGCGGTGGTATGGCTGGATAATCGGGCAGAGGAGGAGGCGGAAGAAATCCGGGCGCAGTTTGGAAATAAGCTGGTCTATGAAGTAACTGGGCAGCCGGAAATCACTGCCGGATGGCCGGCATCCAAGTTGCTCTGGTTCCGGAAAAACAAACCTGAGATTTGGGAGAAGGCGCGAAAAATTTTTCTTCTGGAGGACTGGATTTTGTACCGTCTGACCGGAAATTTCGTGACCGAGCCCACCATTCAGTCCTCTACAACCTATTATGATGTGAGAAATAAATGCTGGTGGCAGCAGATGCTGGATTACCTGGGCGTGACCGCAGGACAGCTTCCGGCACTTTGCGACAGTGCAAAACAGGTGGGCACCTATAAAGGAATTCCTGTAGTGACCGGCGCCCTTGATCAGATTGCCGGAATGATTGGTGTAGGCGTGGTGGACGGAACGCACATCAGTGAGATGACCGGAACCATTATGGCAATCTGCGCTATGGTGGATGAAATACCTCCCTATGATCCGGACAGCATCATCCCATGTCACATTCATGCCATCGACGGAAAATACTGCCTGATTCTCTGGTCCTCTACAGCAGGCATGGCCTTAAAATGGTTCCGCAATCAATTTGCCGAGGACTACAGCTTTGATGATTTAAATGATCTGGCGGTCAAGATTCCTGCAGGAAGCGATGGAATGACGATGCTGCCCTACTTTACCGGATCTACCATGCCCAAATACAATCCCGATGCCCGGGCGGTATTTGCAGGTCTGAACCTGTCTCATACCAGAGGCCATTTTGCAAGGGCAATCATGGAAGCGGTGGCTTTCATACTGAGACAGGATTTAGAGTACCTTGGAATTGAGAAGTTCGACGAAATCCGCATTACAGGAGGCGGCGCAGCCAGCTATCTCTGGCCGCAGATCAAGGCGGATGTGACCGGAAAGGTGCTTCATACGGTGGAAGAGAGTGAGACAGCCTGCCTGGGCGGTGCAATCATGGCAGCTGTTGGGGTAGGAGATTTTACTTCTATTGCCGAGGCAGCGTCTGAATTTGTGCATCTGAAAAAGACCTATGCTCCATCCGGTGAGGATTATACGGTTGCATACCGGAAATTCGAAGAACTGGATGAAAAGATGAATAGAATAACTGATTAAAAATGAAAGGAACTATATTTATGGCAAAAATTGGATTTGTAGGTTTTGGAGAGGTCAACACACCGGTGGATGTGATTGTCCGCAAATGCGCGGCAGCGGAGGCGGCTCTTAAGGCAGAAGGCCTGGAGCTGGTTTCTGTATATCCGGTAGCAGACGATTATGAGGAAGTACAGGTGAATCACGCGGTAGAAGCGCTTGCGAAAGAGAACTTCGATGCACTGGTAGTCTGCATTGCAGGTTGGATTCCCACTCACGCAGTAGTAAAGGTAACAGAACATTACCGTCATCTGCCCATGGTACTCTGGGGACTTTGCGGCTGGTACGAAGGAGACAGGCTGGTAACTACCGCTGACCAGGCAGGAACCACCGGACTTCGGGCAACCTTTGAAGGTCTTGGATATAAATTCCGCTATGTCTATGACATCATCGGAAAGAAAACCAAAAGTGATGTAGTGGCGGATTACTGTCGTGCTGCGATTGCTGCGAAGGAACTCCTGCATGACAAAGTAGGTATGGCAGGATACCGTGACATGAACCTTTACGGCACGCTTTATGATGGCATGTCCTTAAAGAAAAAAACAG
The DNA here is from genome assembly GCA_017621905.1 of Roseburia sp. Taxonomy (GTDB): domain Bacteria; phylum Bacillota; class Clostridia; order Lachnospirales; family Lachnospiraceae; genus Roseburia. Next base: position 1,194 of record JAGASC010000268.1, on the reverse strand, counting down.
GTGTTGAAATTGAAACCTTTGAAATGTTGGAAATTCAGCAGAGATACGAAAAATTGACAGAAGAAGAAAAAAGACAGATTGTGGAGGAAAGAATCCTGAGATGGAATTTCTTAAAACCTGCCAACGATGACACGATGATGAAGGCAGCAGGATATTACCTTGCTGTAAAGCAGATTGCAGAAGAGAGAGGCTATCAATCAATCTCAATCAAGGACGTGGACGGCATGAAAAAGCTCTGCGGTTTCCCGCCTGCACCGATTTTTATGCTGCTCTCCGAAGATGGCTATACCACAGTTCCGGAAAATGATTCTTTAGGTGCCGTCACACAGCTGATGCTGAACCGCCTGACCGGACAGCTTGCCGGATACCTGGAATTTTATGAATTCTTTGAGCATAGCGTCCTTGCCGGAGTACCGGATTTTGTTGCGGCAGACATGGTGGACGGGGATACCTACACCGTTATCCCGGCAGCTTTTGGCGCACTCAGCCAGGGAATTTTAAATGTATCCAAGGTAAAGACCGGAACAGTCACTATGAGCCGTCTGACCTATGCAGATGGCAAATATGTAATGCAGATACTGCTCGGAAATGGAAAGACTCCGCCAAAGTGGGAGGAGTGTGGCTGGGATCAGCCGGCACCGCAGCTTTCTGCGCTGGAAATCGAGATTTCTGACGTAGAGAATTTCGCAGAACATGTGGCCTGCCAGCACTACATCATTACTTATGGCGATAATCGTGCGAAGATTCGCAACCTTTGCTCAATTCTTGGCATTGAAGTTTTTGAGATGTAGGGACGAATTCGTAACAGTGAAGGTACCTGAACTGTTACACGAATTCAAAACTGAGGAAGCCCTGTTACTTAGAACAGAGTGAACAGAAAAGGTTTTCCAGACAGAAAAAACAGAGAAAAAACAGATTTTCATTTGTCATGGTAAATGCGCGTGTTTTGTGATAGAATCTATGAGAGGATATTATGTAGGGGAACAGGGAGGGTTGTGTAATCCCTTCCATGCAGGGAGTGTTTTGGAAACGAAAGAGAGCAGCAAAACCAGAAAGGAATCACACCATGGAACAGAAGATAGACAAGGAAGTATTCGATAAATTTTTCATAGAGAGCTACTGCCCGGTAGATTATAAGACGGTCAAGGGCGAATTCGAGGAAATCGCCAGTGCCGGAAACGATATTTTTACCGG
>JAGASC010000267.1 GCA_017621905.1 Roseburia sp. | reverse complement strand
TTGTCATAACAAGGATGATACCAGGCACATTGATATTGGCTTACTGCTGTCTGAATACCTGATAAAATTCAATTGTGTAAAATTTTCAAGGTACTATATGGAGAGTCAGAGAGTTTTGTAAACTCTTTTGACCCCAACATCATAATATTTAAAAAAAGCAAAGAGTGTAAAGGATCGGAGAGGATTTTGAAAGAATCTTTTTAAAAAGACTGCCGGTTCTTTTTTTGTGCATAAATTTTCCAGTTTCTGGTTTGGGTTTACATAATGCTAATCCTTGTGGTAGTATATGCATATTGCATTTTGTATAAAGACATTTTGCATCAAGACACTTTGTATAAAGATGTTTTGTTTGAAGACGTCATAAATTGACACTTTATGTGAAAAAGTGTCATAAATTGGTAATCGAACAATTTCTACAGAGAATAGAAAGGCAATTTGAATTCACATAAATAGCAATACAAGTGCGATATGGCGGGAAAACTTGTGTAAAATTACAATAAATATTTAGATAATCTAAGGATATATTGTAAGGATGCAGTGGCGATTTTTCTAAAATACAAAAAACATGTCTAAATATGACAGTTTATGTACAGAAAAGTGTATTGTAGTATGTTGATAAAATAGATATAATACAAACATCAATAAAAAGCGCGCTTTATATGATGGTAAAAACCAACAAAATGCACAAAAGTAAAATAATGAGAAATGCAAAGTGGGAGGAAAAACACATGGCAAAGAAAATCGTTAGTTTGTTACTCTGCGTAGCAATGACAGCGACATTATTAACCGGCTGTGGAGATAACAGTACAGCCAACACAGATGCTGATAAAGATGTAAGCACCAACACTGAAGTTGAAAGTGAAGCAGACAGCGAAGGTGAAGATGCAGTTGACCCGTTACGTGCGGACGAAGGAACTACAATTTCTATCGCACACAATCAGGGTGAGTATATTTATGAGACATTTTATGCAATGGGTGAAAAATTTACAGAGATGACCGGAATCGAAATCGAGTGGATCGAAGTTCCGAATGCTGACTGGGGCACATGGACCACAGCACAGTTTGCTGCCGGAACAGAGCCGGATATTGTATGGTCGGTGGCAAAAGATTACTATGATCAGGGCAAACTTATGAATCTGACCGAGTATTATGATCAGGAAAACCCATTTAATGGGAAAATCTGGAGAGACTGTTTCTCAACAGAAAACGCTCTTACCAATTGCTACAGCAATGACGGACAGGATCTGATCTGTACAGCAATGACCTATTCAAGTGTAAACCTGTATTACAACAAGGACATTATGGAAGAACTGGGATTAGGAACAGAGCCTCCTACCAATTATTCCGAACTTATTGCGATGATGGACGTTGCAAAAGAAGATGGCACATATGTTCCGATGAGTGCTATGAACTCTACAAGATGGAACTTAAGCTGGATCGAAGATGATTACATGGATGCATTATTCGATGGAACAGATGTTGTAGAGAAACTGGATATCATTGTTCCGAACGGATACATGGATTACAGCGAGATTATGTTAGGATTAAAGACAGGCGTGATCAGCTATGACGATCCACGTTTTGAAGAATATTTCCGTTTAATTAAAGAACTTACTCAGTACTTTAACGAAGACTTTAACTCTGCAAGCTGGGAGTATGAAGGATTATTCAATGACAGCAAAGCACTGTTTACCTTCAATGGTGGATGGTTCCCGGGACAGGTTGTACAGAACGGCTATGAAGTAAATTATGGAACAACAAAGAAACCATATGTTGATGAAGCGTATTCTGAGTATGGCGTAAGCGAGGGATTCCTGGGTGCAGCACCTTCCGGAGAAGCTGTATTCTTTGTTTCAAAGAAAGCAGAAGATGAAGGAAGAGGAGATGCTGCCGTTAAGTTCTTACAGTTCATGACCTGCCCGGAAGGCGGCGCTCAGATGTACATTGACGTTGTAATGTTAGGAACCTGTATTGCAGACGTTGTGCTTCCGGACGAAATTGCCGGTCTGGCAACTTCAGAGTATGGCGATCACAAGACAACCAGACTGATCAGATCTTTCATGTATGATGAGAATGGAGAGGTTACTTCCAAATATTGGGAGATGTTTACCGAGTATGTGGATCCTGCTTCTACGAAGACAGCAGCTGAATTCATTGAAGATCTGAAGGCAGAACTGCTTCCGGCACTGGATGACACGATTGAAGAATATACAACATATGATATTTTATCTTATGTAGATCAGGTACAGTAAGACATATTTGATTCATTTGAAAGTAATGAAATAATTGGGTAACAGTGAGTATCTGAACTGTTACATAATTGGAGGTGCTCAGGCATGCCAGATACATTGGAGTGCCGGGGCGCTTCCTTATGCAATAAGAAATTTTTCAATTTCTTGTTGCATGAAAAAACAGTGAAATGGGGGGTATGGGGTTGCTGGCAGTTGAAAAAATTAAGATACATTCTTATCTGAATAAGGAAATGCATATGGAATTCGAGGGAATTCATATTACAATTACCCGGTTCACACGAATGGACGATGATTCCGACTGGGAAATACCTGCTCATGCTCACATGAATTACGAACTGCATTATATCTATGAGGGGTCAGGAAAAGTAGGCCTGGGTAATAATATATTTGATATTTCCAAGGGCGAATTTTATATTTGTCCGCCCTTTATTGATCATAGTCAGAGTGCGGATGCCCTGCACCCGATGAAAGAATATTGCATCGAGTGCGCTCTGGATATTCCGGTGTCATGTGATGGAGAGATGGAACAGAATGAAAATTTTTTTCTGCTTCAGATGATCAATCGTATTGTGTACTGCAAACACAGTGACAGCAAAGGAGTGTTAAAAAGGAATTTTGCCCTGCTGGATGAGATGCTTGGGGAGAACGGCACCTTAGATGAGGGCGATGAACTTCTTGCAAAATCTTTAATATTAAATACGATATTAAGTATGTTGATTTCTTCGAAGAAAGATTCTGACGATAGCGGATTGGTCAGAAACAGGAGTGATATAAGTTATCAACGGGCTTCCAGTATTAAAAATTATCTGGAGGCAAATTACAAACAAAATATTACTGTCAGGGATTGTGCCCGAATTTTTTATCTCAGTGAGAGGCAAATTGACCGGATTCTGACCAGAGTATTCAATGAAACTTTTCATGAAATGCTGACCAAGACCCGGGTAAATATCGGGATAAATCTCATGCAGACAACAGATTATTCTGTGGACGTGGTGGCCACGGAGGCCGGTTTCAGCGGATACCGGCAGATGCTTCGAAGCTTCAAGCGGTATGGTGTGGAACAGCCTACAAGGCTGCGGAAGGATTATATAAGTGGAGTAAAGAAGGAGTAGCTGCAAGGTAACTGAGCAGTTACAATAAATCATAAATGACAGAGGACTATAGTATTATGAAAAACATGAACTTGATTATTAATACCCATTGGGATAGAGAATACCGCTGGTCATTCCGGGAAACTCAGTATCGTCTGGTGGAGGCTGTGGATGAACTGATTGATATTATGCAAAAAGACGAAGGGTTTGCATACTTTCATACAGACAGCCAGGTGTCCATGCTTGACGATTACCTGGAGATGCGTCCGGAGCGGACCGAGGAGGTAAAGAAGCTGGTGAGCGAGGGCAGGATTCTGACCGGTCCCTGGTATACCTTGCCGGCAGAGTTTTTGGTGAACGGAGAGTCTCTGGTGCGAAATCTTTTAATGGGACACAAGATTTCCGGCGATCTGGGAAAAACCATGAAGGTGGCTCACAACATTTTCAGCTGGGGTCAGGTTTCTCAGCTTCCGCAGCTGTACCGTCAGTTGGGCATGGATACCATTACCTTCTATCGCGGTGTCAACCAGACGGAGCTGGATACTTTGGAGTTTAAGTGGAAGGGAGCGGATGACAAAGAATCTCTCGTACTTACTTTTGGAGCTTATCACAGATTGAATTTCTGGCGTTATGTTTATAAGCCATATATTTTAGGCGGCAGCCGTATGATCGGTGACAGTCTGAAAAATGCATTTTCCAGGGATGATCTGGGAAACGCATATCTGACACAGATGTGTGGAGAGAGCTTAACGGAAAACAATCACTGGCTGACCAATCAGGAGCCGGTTCGTGATTTCGAAGGTGCAAAGGCAGGACTGGAAAAGCTGATTGACACAGTAATTCACAAATCATCTACCGACGAGCTGCTTTTCTTCCAGGGATTTGACCAGGAGAATCCGGACCCTATCGTGACAGAGCTGCTTGACCGTTTGAATGAGACTTTGGAGGATGGCAGGATTGAAATTGCTTCTCTGGAAGATTATGTGAAGAAAGTACGTGCAAAAATATCTCCGGAAATGTACGATGCGCTTCCGGAAAAGAGCGGAGAGATGCTGGAAGTGGAAAAGACCGGAGATGCCTTCGGACCTCTTTACAATGGTGTGTGGTCCGCAAGAATGCCGGTAAAACTGGAAAACACAAAGGCAGAGTATGTACTGCTGAATGGTGCGGAACCGGTGGCAGGTTGGCTTTCCACACTGGGAGGCGAATATCCGACACTGATGTTGCAGCGTGCATGGAAGCAGATTTTACAGAATCAGCAGCATGACGGCATCGGCGGCTGTCATGTGGATCGTGTGTCGGATACCATGATGGAGCGTTACCGTGAGGTAGAAGATATTGCGGAGACCATCATCAAGAAGTCATTAAAACAGATTACCGGAAAAATTGATTTTACCGGATTGCAGGAGAAAGAAATCGGTCTTGTAATATACAATACGCTTCCATTTGAACGGGATGGCATTGTAACCTGTCTTGTGGATGTGCCGCTTACCTGGAATCTGCGCTATGCAAACAGAGGCCGCAGAGAGATTTCCATCGATGTGGCAGACATGGAAGGAAATAAGATTCCGGCACAGCTTTTAAATGTAGAGGATGACGCTATCTATACCTATTTGAAATACGGCGACACCTTCGACTTTGACGCAAGCAGATGCAAGATGGTAATGCAGTTGGATCATATTCCGCAGAATGGTTACATAACGCTTCGCCTGCAGCCAAAGGCCGGAGAGCAGAGGCCGAACGAGTTTATCTCCCCGAAAGCAAATGTGCTGGAGAACGAGCACCTTTATGTGCAGATCAATCACAACGGTACTTTGACTGTGACGGAAAAAGAGACAGGAGCCGTGATGGAAAATGTACATTATTTCGAAGATACTTCCGATAAGGGAGGCCCGCTGACACACAGCCCGGTATATGAGCAGATGATGTTCCGCAGTCTCAACGAAAACGCTTCTGTGGCGATGGTATACAATGGCCCGCTGCAGGCTACCTATCGCATCACACTGCGCTGGAAGCTTCCAAAGTGTGCAGAGACGGAATTAAAGATTCATGTTCCTCACGGAAGTGAGTGGGTGGATCAGGGCAGATTAAGACGCAGCGACGAGATGGAAGAACTGGTCATCACAACGGATGTCACGTTAAAGAAAGGTGCAAGAGCACTCCAGTTCCACACAGTGGTAGACAATAACATCAGAGATCACAGACTGCGCGTGATGTTCGAGACCGGAAGAAGTAATG
>JAGASC010000266.1 GCA_017621905.1 Roseburia sp. | reverse complement strand
TTTACATAAAATTAAACCAATAAAGCCAAGCAAATAAATTTTGAATATTATACTATAAAGCTAGATTCTTTGCAAGGCAGAGCATTTTGAAAAAATAAATATGAGGAGTGATTTTTTTATGTCTACCATGGATTTTACGAAAGGTAAAACGAACGAATTACCACAATCTACAGATTGGGAGGTCTTACGACAACCCATTCAGGTAGGGAAAAAGACAATCAATAACCGTATTGCCTATCAGGCAATGGAAGGCTGCGATGGTACAGCACTGGGTGCACCTGACGTGCTTACATTTCGCAGGTATAAGCGATTTGCTGCCGGCGGTCCAGGCGTGATATGGTTGGAGGCAACAGCTGTGGTGCCCGAAGGAAGGGCGAATCCGAGACAGTTATACATCTGTAAGGAGACATTGGATGATTTTAAACGTCTTTGTGAAACGATTAAGGAAACATGTATGCGCGAGAATGGTCATGAGCCCTTCGTAAGTGTGCAGTTGACCCACTCAGGACGTCATAGTAAGCCACATGGAACACCGGAACCGATTATTGCATACCGGAATCCTTATTTTGAACAAAAGGTTTCTGTTACTGATGCAAATATTATTTCTGACGATGAATTGGATCGATTGGGAGAGACGTTAATTAACGGTGCAATTTTAGCAGAGCAGGCTGGGTTTGACGCTGCTGACATCAAGGCGTGTCACGGATATCTGTTGTGTGAACTTCTTTCTGCTTATAGCAGACCAGGTAAATATGGTGGTTCTTTCGAAAATAGAACAAGATTGTTGCGAGAGTCTGTTGCGGGAGCAGTAAAAGCATGTTCCTCTGATTTTGTTATCTCGAGTCGCTTGAATATTTATGATGGATTCCCGTATCCCTATGGATTTGGGGTAGCTCCAGACTGTGGTGTAACGCCTGACTATACAGAGGCAAAGCAAATGGTTTCGGATTTGGCAAATGAGGGTATCGGCCTTTTAAATTTCACGATGGGCAATCCTTATGTCAATCCTCACGTTAACCGTCCGAGCAAAACAGGCCCTTATGTGACGGATGAGCCTGCTATTACCGGTGTGACAAGAATGTTGACCGGAATTGCAGAGGTGACAACAGCAGTGAAGGACAAGGTTCCCGTGATTTGCTCCGGATTGAGTTACCTGGGGGAGGAAGCCCCAAATGTGGCAGCGGGTTGTATATCAGAGGAATGGTTCCAGGTGGCTGGTTTTGGACGTGAGTCCTTCGCATATCCCAACTTTGCCAGGGATATCTGCAAAAAAGGAGAGATTGACAAGCAGCAGATGTGTATAACCTGCAGCAAATGCACAGAATTGATGCGCAGCGGAGGAACCACAGGCTGCATCATCCGTGATTCAAAAGTGTATTCCCCATTATACAAGCAGTATGTGCTGAAAAAATAAAGCGATAGGGAGGTATTGTTTGGATGAAAAAATATGCAGTTGTAACAGGGGCTTGCGGAGGAATCGGCTATGCAACCGTGCAGCGGTTGATACGTGACGGTTATCAGGTTCTGGCAACCAGTGCGCGTCCTGTCGAAAAAGCAGTCGATATGTTCGACGAATATGGGAATGCAGTAACCTATCTTTCAGCAAATATTGGCACAACTACAGAGCGCCGGACTATCATTGCCCAGGCACAGCAGTTGCCAAGAGTGGATGTATTGGTAAACGTGGCTGGGGTGGCACCTAAAGTGAGAAACGATCTTTTGGAAATGACGGAGGAGAGTTATGACTATGTGATGGATATCAATACTAAGGGTACGTTGTTCCTGACACAAGCTGTTGCAAAGATTATGCTCGCGCAGGAACCGGACGAAAAGGGACAGCGAGGGTATATCATCAACATTTCTTCTCTTTCCGCATATACAAGCTCTGTCAGTCGAGGCGAGTACTGCATCTCCAAAGCAGGGGTGAGTATGATTACTCAGTTGTTTGCAGATAGATTAGCGGCGCACCAGATTACGGTAAATGAGATTCGGCCGGGCATCATTGCAACAGGAATGACTGCGCCGGTAAAAGCAAAATACGATCATTTGATAGAAAGCGGTCTGCTGCCAAATCCCAGATGGGGCGAGCCGGAGGATGTCGCAGAGGCAGTTGCTATGTTTTATAGTGGCTCCTTGCGTTACACTACGGGGCAATCTGTGGATGTGGATGGGGGATTCCATATTTCCCGGTTATGACGAAAACAAAGGCAAGGAGTAAAGATAAATGCAAAAAAATGCTCTGTGCAAAGGTAAAGATTCCATTTCGGTAATCAAACTGCATACGGTGGTGGTTGGTAGCGGTGCGGCAGGATACAATGCAGCATTACGTCTGAAAAAGTACGGTGTTGATTCTGTAGGAATTTTTACTGAGGGAAGAAATGTGGGTACATCCCGCAACACCGGGTCGGACAAGCAGACCTATTATAAATTAAACCTCTGTGGCAATGCACCGGATTCTCCCGGTGCCATGGCGAAGGATTTGTTTGCAGGACGCTGTGTTGATGGGGACGTGGCTTATGCGGAGGCCGCTCTCTCTGTTCCATGTTTTTTGCAGCTTGCGGAATTGGGGGTTCCTTTCCCGGTAAATCGCATGGGAGAATATATCGGTTACCAGACCGACCATGACGCAACTGCCCGAGCAACCTCTGCTGGTCCTCTAACCTCCAGGCTGATGACAGAGCAGTTGGAAAAGGCAGTCGCCCAGGCCGGAATTGACGTATATGATTATTATATGGTGGTGCAGATTCTATGCGTTGGTCAGCGGGCTGTTGGTTTGCTTGCATTGGATCTGAAAGCCAGTACGGAAAAGCCGAAATTTGTGCTAGTGCAGTGTCAGAACATCATTTATGCCACCGGAGGACCGGCAGGAATCTATGCCGATACAGTGTATCCCGGCGGACATCGGGGAGCTTCCGGTGTAGCCTTTGAAGCAGGTGTGAGAGGACGTAACCTAACGGAGTGGCAGTATGGCCTGGCTTCGATATCTCCTCGCTGGAATGTGTCGGGAACCTATATGCAGGTGCTTCCTCGGTTTGTTTCTGTTGATGAAGAAGGGCAGGAGCATGAGTTTCTTGCAGAGTATTACGGCGAGAAAGGCGCATATTTATCGAAGGTATTTCAAAAAGGTTATGAATGGCCCTTTGATTGTCGAAAGGCTCATGAAGGTTCGTCTGTGATTGATTTACTTGTCTATCGGGAGAATGTTTTGCGAAAACGTCGGGTTTATCTGGATTTTCGCAGTAACCCAGAGGGATATGTGGAATTGCCATACAATCAGCTCAGTGACGAAGCATATCAGTATCTGGCCAAAGCCGGTGCCTGCTTTGGCACGCCCATTGCGCGATTACTCCATATGAATCAACCAGCCTATGAGCTATATCTTTCCAAGGGAGTGGATCTAAAGAAAGATATGCTGGAGATTGCACTGTGTGCGCAGCACAATAACGGAGGACTGGACATTGACTGTTGGTGGCAGACGAATGTGAGACATTTGTTCGCTGTGGGAGAGGTGGCGGGTAGCCATGGTGTTTACCGCCCCGGTGGCAGTGCACTGAATGCGGGACAGGTTGGTAGTATGCGAGCAGCGCAATATATTGCATTTCATGAAGATACCGATGCGCCCATTTCGGAAGAGGCTTTTTGGAAGGTAGCAAAGGCGGAAATTGAAAAGCAAACTGCTTTTTGCGCCTCTATTTTGTCCGGGGGTAATAATCTGCATCATTATGAGAAGATGGTCAGACAAAATATGAGTGCTGCGGCGGGTGCTATTCGGTCTATAGAGCAAATCTCTCACATAAAGAAGGAACACAAAGCCATTCTGGATCAATTCGCTGATTTGGTACGCATTCCCAGTGGACGTGCTTTGGCCAGAGCCTATCAACTTAAGGATGCATTGATTTCCCAGCAAATGTATTTGACGGCGATGGAAAATTATGCCTTTGTTGTAGGTGGCTCCAGAGGGTCTGCAATTTATTCCAATTCGGGTGGCCAGGTGGCAGAGGGTCTGGAAGAACGATTCCGTTTTTGCTTGGAGGATGGAAAATACGATGACCAGGTACAGCTTGTACAATATGAAAACGGCAATATGAAAACGCAGTGGCGGAAGGTACGTCCGCTACCATATGAAGAGGAGGTGTTTGAAACCGTTTGGAGACGGTATCGTGAAAATCATAATGTGGATTAAAGAACAGTAATAAACAGTAGGACTGTCAGCAAGAAGGAGGTGGAAAGTTTTATAAGTTATATGGATTGTTGCCAGGAATTGAATTTAACACGAAGAGGAGAGTAATTAAAATGCGAAAAAAAAGAAAAGTATTGGCGGTATTGATGCTGCTGGTTATGCTGTTGCAGGTAGCACCGGTAAATGCAGCAGGAACAGATGGAGGAGAATCCTCAGAAAATGAAAAATTGTATGTTTTTGAGTTGGAATCATTTATCAATTCTTTGCCCAGTTCGAAATTACAGTATGATTATCTGAAGGTTGCCACAGCGTTACAGGGTCTGGCAAACAGAGAAAAACCTCAATTGTACTATTATTTCATCAATGGTGATGAAGCGAGAATTAACTTTAATGACACAGATGTAGATGAGTATTGGTTAGAACATTTGAGCGCAGACGGCGAAATGCTGGCTGACTATGAACAGGTGACTGTCACCGATTTCTGGGAGCTGTTCGAGTTGTTTGGAGATTGTTATGATGGTATTGTACTGTGGGATGAAAACGTTCCTGCGACTTCCAATGTAGCGTCAACGATTGCCGGTGTTGAGAATCGTCTGCCTGTACGCTATGCCATTGGCGAGGATGATTTGTATACCGTCATGAAAGAAAAAAATGTCACAAAGGACAATGAGAAGTCTTTGGTTGATATGTTCACTGGAGAAGGTACAATTCCTGACTCTGATACCGTTTCTACCGGTTCTGCCAGAACGGATGCCTATATCTGGGCGAAAGAACAGTATCTGGATACAGGTCTTACCAACCCGTTATTAATGACATATTCTATTGATGGCGGCTCTTGGGCATATGATGATGATGGAAAGGAAAGGAATGCACAGTTTTTGCAGACCGCTCTGCCAACAACCATGGAACCCGGAGAGATTGTTAAGTTCCGCTTAAAGGTAAAAAACACCGGAACACTGACTTGGGAAAAGAACAATATGTACCGTCTCGGTATGGATACCAGTGATGGCTTTGGTCTTTATTTGGATGCAGAAGGTCAGAGTTTTATTACCTCCGCGAAGGACCGACTGCCGTTGTCTTTGGATGTGGAAGCAGATGGTGAATGCTATATCGAAGGTTACCTGAAAGCACCCGAAACGGAAGGCAGTTATGAAATTAGTTTTAGTATGATTCAGGATGGTGTAGAGTGGTTCGGCAAAAAGCTGTATCATACAGTTTATGTTCAGATTTCTGATGAAGAAGAGCCCGAAGAGGAAGAGATACCTGAGATTACCGCTCCTGAAAATGATGCAGACATCATGTTGGTAGGCCATTATGATGCGGATCAGATGAGTATTCAAGTAAGGAATACCGGTACCAATACCTGGGCTATTGCGACAACAGATACTGACGGTTACTTCTTGAAGTACACCTATGGAGAAAACGTGAAATATGCAAAGCCGACGGCTGAGACTGCGCAAAATAGTGATGCTGTATTTACGCTGGATCTAACAGATGCCACCGATGATGTGGCAGTAACAATGCAGATGGTCCATCGTGCCGACAGTGAGGACACAGCCTTTGGTGACAGCTATACAACACAGTCTGTGGAAGTAACTGCGGAATATGATGCAAAGATTCTCAGTGTTGGAGTACCCGAATATATTGCTCCTAATGGGAAGGAAGAAATTACCGTTGCTGTGATGAATACAGGTTCGGCAACCTGGAATATCGGTTCTGCTATCCGGCTGGGTACGACTAGCCGTGTTATGAGTAAGGTTGGTGAGTCGGATGATGATGGACGCCTACTGAACCGGATCGAACTTGAAAATACGTTTAATGTAGAACCCGGCGATGTATATTTATTCCATTTGGATCTGCACGGTGAAGTTAGCCCGGATGCATCTACAGACGGTTCACTGAACACACCATTATCCGGCTCCCAGTCTGTGAAGTTTCAGATGGTAAAGGACTCTGCACCGGGTGCGTGGTTTGGCGAATCTACAGCTATTACGCCTTATGTTGGTTATGAGGCCCAAATGCTCAGCAATATTACAAATACTGCTGTCGAAAAAACAATTAATAATGAAAATGTAACGCTCAAGGCAGAATTCATTTCTTGCGAGTTGCCGTCTGCTATGACGACAGGCGAAATTGTACCTTTTAAGCTTACGGTAAAGAACACAGGGTCACAGACGTGGACAAAGGGGTCTATGTATCGGTTGGGTGTGAATAATACTGAGTTTAAGCTTTGTACTGATGGCGATGGAACGAATAGTGTTTCCAGTGGTAAAAACCGCCTGTTCCTCTCGCAGGATGTGGCTGTTGGCGAAGAGTATACATTCTCCGGATATTTGCAGGCTCCGACTACAGCCGGTGCAACACTTACCCTTGATATGATTTATGATGGGGTGGCTTGGTACGGAATTAATTATACGCCCGCCGTCACAGTTGGAGAGGCGAGTACCACTACTGTTGCGACACCGGAAAATGATGCATATATCCTTAACAACAAAAAAACGGAAAACGGATTGACAATCTGGGTAAGGAATTTTGGCAGTGCGGTTTGGGGGCCTGGCAGTGATAGCAACAACGGCTACTTTGTGCGCTGGAACGTTGAGGACTCTACGGACTACAGCTATGCGCCTATGGTTTTGAATAACGTGAGAAACTATGCGGAGCTGACTGGACTACCGACGTCTGGTAACATCGTTCTACAGATTGTCAAACGCACGGATGGTGTAGATGAGCTTTTAGGAGATGCTTATATTTATACGCTTGCCGAGGAGACTGCACCTTTGTGGGGCATGGAATTCTTGGATACTGACATTCCTGCCAGCATTACTCCTGGTGAGACAGCAGAAGCAATCGTTATTGTTAAGAATACCGGTACGGAAACCTGGAGTCCGAGTAAGGCAGTAAGGTTGGTGTTGGACAAGCGCGTCAGCAGCTATTTGGGAACAAGTGATGATGTAGGTAAACTGGGCAATCGCGTGCAGGTAGACAGAGCCATTGAACCTGGTGATGTGTATCTGTTCCACTTTGACTTACATTCGAGAGTAACCGCAGAAGATGCTACAAGTACAGACTTGACAGGCACCGTTGATGTTACACTGAATATGATTGCACAGGAGACATCCAGTTATGCATGGTTCTATGAGTCTGACGGAATGACCAAGAAAACTCACAAAATCTCTTACAACGTGGGTGAAACGGTAGAAATTTACGAGGCAGCGTTGCGGGATATTACCTGCACAGAAGTGGACACCAATTCCGATGGATATAATGCTGTCTTTATGCAAGTGGGTCTGCCGGAAACGATGGAAGCAGGAAGTATAGTAAAGGTTAAGTTTGCTATAAAAAATACGGGAACAACGGCCATTTCTGCAAACGGGTATCTGAGGTTAGGATTTGATGGATTAAGTGTTTATACGGATCCTGTTAATTTGAAGAACGCCTATTCCAGTTACTGTAATCGGCTGACTCCAACGACCGCCATTGCATCTGGGGAAACCTATACATTTGAGGGTTATATTAAAGCTCCGGATCAGGCAGGCGAATACAATCTTAAGGTTCAAATGATATATGTCGGCAAATACTGGTTTGGCAGTTCGTATACCCAGAATATTAATGTTACCGGATTTGTAGATGATGGTCTGGTCATGAAAGATGTTGAAAGCAGTGGTGTTGTTTATGATAATATATGGCAGACAGCTCTGGCCAATGCTGATTATTACATTGCGGAAAAGGCATTTTTCTGGGATTTGTCTCCCGATGGAACGATTGCACCGATTGATGATCGGACTCAACCGGTCGGCGCGGATCTTGCTACATTAGAAGATATTCTGCTTTCCCAGGCACAGCAGGCAAAAAAGGCTACTGAGGAAGGGAATGGCTATGGATTCTATACGGTAGGTGGTTTTGTACCCTGGTTTTTAAAGTATACGAACTATGCCGACATCCAGTCTGCTATGGGACCTGTTGATGCAGAATGGGCTATGGTTGAGATTATTTCCTCTTTCCACGGAGAACTTGATGCGGATGCATATGGTACAATCAGTATGTCCAACGGTTCTGTGTTCTATCATGGAGAGTTAGAAGTAGATGATACTACCGGAACCATGGTTCAGAATAATAATAAGGAAACAATTATGGCAACCGACAGCGCTGAAATTGAGTACGATCCTGATACAGCCTACATTATGTTTTACATGGGTGACTGGGATAGTGCTGCCTGGGTCAATGGTATCCTGCCCTTCATCTGGGAGGAGTCCGTACAGGATGCGATTGATCATCCGGATGATCCGATTCCTCTGGCATGGCCTATTAACTATATTTTGACAAATCGAGTTCCGCATGTATACAATATGCTCTACAGTACAATGACATCTTCTGATTATTTCGTTGCAGGAGACAACGGTTCCGGATACCTGAATCCTATGTACCTGGAAGGAGAACTCATGGGTGAGGGCATAACAGAAAACTATTTGGACGAATGGGTTGCGTACAATCAATATACATACAATTTAATGGATTTGGACATTACCGGTTTTCTGATTGAGGCCACTTTGGGTGATAGCACGGAAACTGTACGGCAGGCATACACTCAGATTAGTCCGTATGGCGTAATTATGAATAATACGGCTCATGAAACTATAGTGACAAAGGATAATGAAGGCAATGTGATAAGTGAGACACCATTCCCCGAGATGCGTGACTTGGATAGTATGCGAACAGAGGCACTGCAACAATCTTCTGCAAATACGATTGCTGGAAATATTAAGTTTGACGGTCAGTTTTTTGCTTATCGCTCTGTTAAGGCGAGCCGTGCCAATATTCGTGCTACTCTGGAACTGCTGGAAGAACAGAATCCAGGTATTAAGTATGAAGTAGTGGATCCGTATACGTTCATGAAGCTGTATGCCGCATATGGGGAGGATAGCAGCAGTACGGTTGGCGGAGCGGCATATGAGACATCTTATGCGACTAATACCGTTACAATTGATGGTACTGTAGGTACAGCAGAGTGGAATGATGCCGATGTGATGACTGTAAATGCATCTGCACAAGAGATTTCTGACCATGGTTATGTATGGGGGGATATTGGAGATACGTCCGACCTGGATGTCGAGTACCGCATGAAGTGGGATGAGGACAATTTGTATCTGCTTGAGAAACGTACAGATAACTATATTAAGTATAACTATAATGTGGGATCGACACCGTTATATGATATTGATGCTTCGATGCTGTACCTTGATTTGGATGGCAAACAGGATGGTGCAAAATACTTTGAGGGAGATTTTGCAATTCATTACAGCGTGCAGAGCGATGGCACTGTGATTGCCTACCTGCGAACAGGCAGCGAAGATGGTACCAAAAACCATACACAATTAACAGTGGGAACTGATGTCCAGATATGTTACCAGGAAACGGAAGATGGCTATGTGTTCGAACTGGCAATTCCCTGGAGTTTGTTTGCTAATGGTGATTTCAGTTATACACCTGATGTCAATACTGTAGTAGGCATGACTGTTCTGGCTATCGATCATGATGAATCCACAAGCGGTGGCCGGCAGATTATGTGGCATGGAAATGGTGATACGCAAGAAAACTGGGGCACTATGAAATTGGCAGCGGGACAGCAGGTTAGCGATCAAAATGTAGATGAGGTCATCTCCAAAATTGATGCCATTGGAACGGTCACGTTGGATTCGGAGAAGACTATTGAAATAGCGCGGAAGGCCTATGATGCATTAACAGATGCACAGAAAGAGATGGTTACCAACTACGAAAAACTGACAATTGCAGAAGCAAAGCTGGCAGAACTGAAGAAGTCTGCTGACATGGCAGAAGCAGATAAGGCGGCCGCAAATGCAGTTATTTCCAAAATTGATGCCATTGGAACGGTCACGTTGGATTCGGAGAAGACCATTGAAATAGCGCGGAAGGCTTATGATGCATTAACAGATGCACAGAAAAAGATGGTTACCAATTACGAAAAACTGACGCTTGCAGAAGCAAAGCTCGCAGAACTGAAGCTGGCTGGTGACAAGGCAACTGATGACAAAGCTACTGACGTTGAGGCAGATGTTGTTGGAACATCCGACAATAATACTGATGTTAAACCGTCAAGCCCTAATACAAGCGACAGCACAGATCTGGCATTACCCTGTGGTATTATGTTGTTGGGCATGATTGGAGTTGCTGGCGTGGTTATAGCTTCTAAGAAGAAAAAAGCAACGAATTAAAGAAGGAATACCTGTAGTTGCGAAGAACATTCACTTATACTCCTACAGAGCTTCTCCTGGCATCTGAATATTTGAGGTCGGTCAGGGCTTTGGAGGCGTATGGAAGTATATAAAAAAGCGAAAAAGTGAGTTGGTTTCCAGTAGAAGAATAAAAAGTTAAAGGGGTAAATGAAAAGGGACTGTGTACTAAGAATAAGCAATTGGTGCACAGATCCCTCTTTATGTATTGGGAAGGTTAAATATTTGTATAAAGGAGCAATAGTGTTATGGATAATATTGCATCGAAGTTTGTTCAATTAAAGACATACATAAGTGGTAACAGGGAGAAAACTGCCTTCGAATTCACATTTGGAAAAACAATAGAGGAGAAAGTTAATATTACAAGACCGAACCGTGCCAATGCGCGGATTCTTGCGGAATTGGAATTTGCGATGCACCTGTCGGAAGTAAACGACGGTACTTATGATATACTTCTGGAAAAAGCACTCGATTACCTGTTGGATTGTATGAAGCAGCAGGGAGTGTTGACCAATCAGACCTGCGAAGCAGCGGAAGACATTTTAATGCCTATCGCACAGGCGGCGAAGGAATATAAGGTGATCCTGGCAGCCCACGCGCATATCGATATGAACTGGATGTGGAGTTACAATGAGACAGTGGCAGTTACACTGGCGACTTTCCGGTCTATCTTGAATATTATGGATCAGTATCCGGACTTCTGTTTTTCACAGTCGCAGGCGTCTGTCTATAAAATTGTGGAAGAATACGACCCTGCCATGATGGAGGAAATCAAGGTAAGAATCGCAGAGGGACGTTGGGAAGTGACTGCCACCGCCTGGGTGGAGACCGATAAAAATATGCCTTCTGGTGAGTCTCTGCTGCGTCATATCGAATACACACGTGAATATTTGACCAAGGTCTGGGGCGTCAAACGTCTGGAGGTGGATTTTTCCCCGGATACCTTTGGTCATAGTGCCAATGTTCCGGAAATCAATACCTATGGTGGCGTAAAATACTATTATCACTGCCGTGGTATCGATACCAAACAGGTGCTTTACCGTTACAAAGCACCTTCTGGCAAAGAGGTGCTGGTACACAGGGAACACAACTGGTACAACTCGGGTATCACACCCCATATCGGAACACAGGTAACAGAAATCAGCAAGCTTTCCGGCGGATTGAAAACGAGTCTGATTGTCTACGGAGTAGGCGACCACGGCGGCGGCCCTACTAGACGTGATGTGGAGAGAGCCTTGGAAATGATGACTTGGAAGATTTTCCCGGAAATTAAGTTTGGTACGCTGCATGAATATTTTGATGAGGCGCATGCGGTGTGGGATAAGGTTCCGGTGGTGGATCAGGAAATGAATTGTATTTTTCAAGGATGCTATACCACTCAGAGCCGCATCAAGCGTGGAAACCGCCGTTTAGAGGCAACGTTGATAGATGCAGAGGCAATGATCTCCATTGGAGGCAGGTTTGCAGATTTCACATATGCAAAAAAACAGATGACATCCGCATGGCAGAATGTATTGTTCACACATTTCCACGATATTTTAACGGGGTCCTGTGTGCAGGATTCCAGAGAGTATGCACTTGGGTTGTATCAGACTTCTATGGCAGTTGCCAATACGCAGATACAAAATGCGATGCGTTGCATTGCCCTTAAAATTGACACCTCTTCCATTCCGGTAGATATTGATGCCTATAACAGCCAGTCTGAAGGCGCAGGCGTTGGTTACGGCTTGGAGAATTTCATAGGTGTTCCAAGCACAGAACGGGGCAGCGGCAGAACGAGAATTTTCCATGT